>CAZEFG010000143.1:0-6431 GCA_964511355.1 uncultured Iamiaceae bacterium | reverse complement strand
GGTGGCGGATCGCTCATGGATCTCGGCTGCTACGCCGTTCAGTGGGTCCGGTTCGTGGCCGAAGGCGAGCCCGAGGTGGTTGGCGCGACCGCCATCGAAGGCGAGCCCGGAATCGATCTTTCGATGGAAGCCACATTGCTGTTCCCGACCGGCATCGAGGCAACGGTGCGCTGCTCGATGGAAGCCGGCGTCGCCACCAGGGCGAGCCTCCGTGTGGTGGGCACCGAAGGCGAGATGGACGTCGTCAACCCCCTGGCCCCGCACCTGGGCCATACCCTCGTGGTGCGCGACGGTTCGGGCACCACCTCCGAGACCGTCGCTGGTCGCACCACCTACGACCACCAGCTCGAGGCCTTCGTGGCCGCGGTGCTCGATCATGCTGCACTACCCACCGGCGGTGCCGACGCGGTGGACACCATGCGGGTGATCGATGCGTGCTACGCCTCAGCAGGCCTCCCGATCAGAGGCCCCATAGGTTGAGCGACTAAGGGCTAAGACCATCGGCGGTCCACTCGCGGCGCATGACGGCGGTGGCCGAGAGGTCGATGTCGCCCACCAGCGACCCGATGAGGGGGAGATCGGTCTCGTAGCGGTAACGGACCTCGACCTCGACTTGGTCGCCGGCCTGGCGGGACCGGACCGAGACCTTGTCGCGGTCGAGAGGGGTGCCGGCGACCACCGCTGCTTGGGCGGCCATGGGATGTTGGTCGACGGCCGCGGCGCGAGCGCCCTCACGCGCGGCGTGCACCACCAACAGGTGGGCGTGCACCACCAGGCCCACCTGCACCAGCGCGATCAGCACCAGGCAGACGAACGGGAGGACAAGGGCCAGTTCGACGGTGGCTTGTCCCCTGTCCTCCCGTACGCGTTTCATCGGAACCGGTTGATGACGTTGTCGAGGATGGCGTCGAGCAACCGGCTGATGCGGTTGGTCTGCCCCGCCCAGGCCATGAGCAGGGCGGCGACGGCGGCCGCACCGAGAATGACCAGGGCGTACTCGGCGGTGGCCTGGCCCCGGTCGTCGGAACGAGCCGCAGCCAGACGGTGGGCCGCAACCGCGGCCAGAGCATGGACTGCGGCGCTGGCCCGCAACAGCGGATCGGCGCCTCGGTGGACGGGCGCGGGAACGTGGAAACTGGACATGAGAGTGCCTTCCTTGTCGTGGGTTGGCGGTTTTCAGGTGGCGGGGAAGCCGAGGGGAAGGCCAAGCCGTTCAGAGCGAGATGCCGCGCAGCGTGCTGATGAGCAGCGGTATGACCGTGAGCAGCGCGAAGGCGGGCAGCGTGCAGCAAACGAGAGGGAACAACAGACGCACCGACACGCGCCGGGCACGTTCCTCGGCGGCTCGGCGACGAAGGGTGCGCACGTCGTTGGCCACCCGGTCGAGCGCGGGGCCGAGTGGAGCACCGTCGCGCAGAGCTCCCGATAGGGCGCGCACGACCGGGCGAGTCGGTTCGCCGAGCCGGCCGGTGATGAGGTCGAGCTCGATGGCCAGTTCGGAGCCCACCGCGGTGCTTTGGCGGGCGCGGTCGAGTTCGAGGGCGAACTGGCCTCGGCCGTGATCGGCCACCACCTCTACCGCGAGCGGCACTGTCAGCCCCGCCGAGACCGCCAGGTTCAGCAGGTCGACCACCTCGGGCAGCTCGTCGACCAAGTCGCGTTCGCTTCGGCGGACCCGGCGGCGCCGGCCCAGCACCACGCTGGCGGTCCACCCCCCTGCCACGAGCAGGGAGATCATCGGCGAAAGGGGCACCGACAACACACAGAGCAAAGCCATGAACCCGGCCCGTCGATCGAGACGGGGATCGGCCGGCGCACCCAACCGGCGACGAATCGCCCCACCGGTTCGGGCGAGAGGCCCGGGCGTCGGGGGCTCGGGAGGCAAAGGCCGCTCCGGATCGACGTGGCGAGTTGGCCGGCCGGGTGAGGCCAGCATTGCAGCAACCAGGACGACCCCGGCGGCCGCCAATGCAGGGACGATCGAGTTCATCGGACGTCGGCCATGATCCGGCTCATCCACCACGCCCCCAGGGCATTGAGCCCCAGGCCGAGAACCAAGCACGTCCACCCCACCGGTGAGCGCAACAGGAATTGCCCCACCCGTGGGTCGGTGGCCAGGGCGAACAGCCCGAAACCAAGCGGGGCCAACACCAGGACCGCCACCGACGCCCTCGCCTGGCTCGACTGGGCGGCCAACTCGCGCTCGAGCGCCAGTCGGTCTCGAAGGGTTGCGGCGACGCCCTCGACCGCTCGCGCCGGAGCTGCGCCCGTCTGGCTGCCGACGATCAAGGCGGTGGTGGCCAGCCGCAACGCCGGTATCGAAGTCGAGTCGATCACCTCGGACAGCGCCTGTTGAAGGGAGGCCCCACGGTGCACCGAGCGGGCGACCGCGACGAAGCATCGATCAGCCGGCGATGCCTGGGGGGTATCGAGATCGGCGAGGGCTTGGAGCACCGAACGGCCCGAGCGGGTCGATCGGGCGATGGCATCGAGTGAATCGGGCACCCCTCGTTGCACCAACTGGTCGAGGCGGTGCCGGGCGAGGCGCAACCCGACGCCGGCGGTGCCGACCAGGCCTACCAAGGCGATGACGGCCAACCCGATACCACCGAGGACGACCGCGAGGATGGCGACCACAACCGTGACGGCCAGCGCCGCCAACCAGGCCGATTCTGTCGGGATCGGAAGGGCAACAGGATGGACCATCGCCGCGAACCATCGGGGACACGGCCTTTGGTGGTCGGTGGACGCCTGCCGAAGCACCGCCACAGAACGAACCGGAGCCACCTTGGCGGGCACACCGATGCACATCGCCGCCAGTCCCACCACGACCACCGCGGCCATCGACGCCGCCAGACTGATCACGGGTCGAGCCCTTCGCCGAGTACACCGCAACCACCGAGGTCGGAATCCGGTGCCGGGGAACGGGTGACGCGCCGCGGTGGCCGTTCGGTTGCCGCGACCACCCGACCGGCTTCGGTGAGGGGCCGGCACCGAACGCGCCCCTGGCGCTGCTCGTCGGCATCGATCGGTTCGGACACCGCCACCACCTGGCGGTCCCCGTTGGCCCGGCGGGACACCTGCACGACGAGGTCGACCGCCGCCACCAACTGTTCGCGGATCGCATCGAGCGGCAGATCGACCGCCGCCAACAGGCTGAGGGTTTCGAGCCGGCGCATGGCGTCGTCGGGGCTGTTGGCGTGGCAGGTGGCAAGTGCCCCGTCGTGGCCGGTGTTCATGGCCTGGAGGATGTCGAGCGCCTCGCCACCGCGCGCTTCGCCCACGATGATGCGGTCCGGTCGCATGCGTAGGGCATTGCGGACCAGGTCGCGGATGGAGACCGCCCCGAGCCCGTCGGCGTTGGCGGGTCGGGCTTCGAGACGCACTATGTGCACGCCGGGCAGCCGCAGCTCGGCGTTGTCCTCGATGGTGACGACCCTTTCGCGAGGGTCGATGTGGGCGGCCAGGGCGTTGAGCAGGGTCGTCTTGCCTGCTCCGGTTCCGCCCGACACCACGATGTTGCGGCGCTGCTCGACCGCCGTTTCGAGCAGCGCCGCCGTCGACGCCTCGGCAAAGGCCCGGAGCGGGATGGCCTTCGCACCAAAGCGTCGGATCGTGAGACAGGGCCCGTCGATGGCCAGCGGCGGAACCACCGCATTGACCCGGGACCCGTCGGCAAGACGAGCGTCGACCATCGGCGAGGACCGATCGACCCTCAGCCCCAACGGCGACACGATTCGCTCGATGAGGCGGTACACGGTGGCCTCGTCGACGACGATGTCGGTGGCCGACAGCTCGCCGGCCCGCTCGATCCACACCCGTCCGGCGCCGTTGACCATCACTTCGGTGATGTCGGGCTGCCCCAGCAAGGGTTCGAGGACGCCCAGGCCCGCCACCCGCGCCGAGACCGCTTTGGCGGTGGCGGCGAGAAGCGTGGACGACAACAAGGGCGCTTCGGCCAACACTGCGGAGCGCACCTGATCGGCGGTACTCGGTGCTGCCCCCGGGTGTTGATCCCAAGAACCGAGCAGGCGTCGGTGAACTCGGTCGACCAGATCGGGATCGACCCGCTGGTCGCCGTCGAGCCGATGAGAATCGAGCGTAGAGGTGCTCATGCGGCGTCACGCAGCGCTCGCTGCAAACCGCGAGGCAGGCGACTCGCCATCAAGCCGGCATCGACAGCCCGTGCCACGGCGGGGTCGATCGAGACCTCGGCCACCACCGGCACCCCGAGCACGGCCTCGATGTCGGAGCGGTCGAGTGCCCGCCCGGGATCAGCCACCAGGACCACCGCACTGGGCCGTAGGGGCATGGCCACTGCTCGACGCAAGGCGAGGTAGCACGGGCGGATCACGAGCAGCGATGTCGTGGCCCCGGCGGCGAGGGCGAGGGCGGTGGAGTCGTCGCGCAGGGTTCCGCAGTCGATCACCACAGTGCGGTCGTCGGCGCCGAGCATCGCCGCCAACAGCTCGAGTCGGTCGCGATCGGGGTCGGGACCCTCACCGCGCACTAAAAGCTCGACCCCGGGACGCACCGGCATGGCGAGGCGAGCGAGGGCGTCGGCAGGGACTTCGGCCCCCGCGGCGGCCCACCCACAGACCCCGGGGCCAGCGGGATCGGCGACGCCGAGAGCCGCAGGGACATCGCCCGCCAGATCGACCAGCAAGACCCCGGGTTCGTCCCGTTGGGCGGCCAACAGGGCCAGCGTCACCGCGACCACGGTGGTGCCCGATCCGCCCTTGGCCGACCAGCATGCGATGACCATCGATTCCTCCACAGGTACGGCCACCACGGGGGTGGCACCAGAACATGCGCACTCAGAGGTACGCCACCGGGGGGAAGTGGTGGAGCAATCGCTGCCGAACGACAAGGTATCAAACGATACGAAACAGCACAACAGGTTTCTTGTGAGGCGGAGAGCCTGCCCTCCCCATGCGGACGAGGCCTCCTAGCCTGGCCGTGTGCAGGCCGCTTTCTTCGACCTCGACAAGACGATCATCGCCCGGGCCGCGCTGGTGGCGTTCAGTCCGGCGCTGCATCGCGCCGGCTACCTGTCGCGTTGGCTGGTGTTGCGAGCGCTGTACGGCCACTTCGTCTTCCAGTACTTCGGAGCCGACGACGAGCGGATGGCCCGCATGCGCGAGTCGGCGCTGCGGGTCACCAGGGGCTGGCACCAGGAGACCATTCGATCCCTGGTGGAGGAGACCATCGATGAGGTGATCGACCCGATCATCTACGCCGAAGCGATCGAACTCATGCGCCACCATCGGGAGCAGGGCCACCGCCTCTACGTCGTGTCGGCTTCCCCTGAGGAGGTCGTGGCCCCGTTGGCTCGCCATCTGGGGGCCGATCAGGCCATCGCCACCCGCGCCCGGGTCGACACCGAGGGCCGTTACACCGGCGAGGTCGACTTCTATTCCTTCGGGCCCTTCAAGGCCGAAGCCATGCGGGGCGAAGCCGACCGCCTCGGGATCGATCTGGCGGGTTCCTACGCCTACACCGACTCGGCCACCGACCTACCGATGCTCGAAGCGGTGGGTCACCCCGTGGCGGTGAATCCCGACCGGGCTCTACTGAAGGTGGCCAGCGAGCGCGAGTGGGAGATCAAGGTGTTCGAACGCCCGATCTCGATGCGATCCCGCCTGCCTGCGCCTAGCGCGGCCGCTGGGATCAGCGGCGGTCTCGCCCTGGCCGCTACCGCCGTGGCTGGCGGTGCGTGGTGGTGGTGGCAACGGCGCGCCGCTCCACCACGTCGCCAGTCGATTGGGTCGCGGGCCAGAGCCGCCCGCGACCGCTTCAGACCTCGCGCAGCTTCTTCGAGACGACAACAGCGAGAGCGACGAGGACGATGAGCATCAGCAGCTTCTTCATGGCGCGCAGTCTACGGATGCCGGGTGCGCGAACGAAACTGGACTAGACAGCCAGAAGATCGCGGGCGCCAGTGTCGGACGACGGGTGCCGCAGCTTCGACATGGCCCGGGCTTCGATCTGGCGGATGCGCTCCCGGGTGAGGTTGAAGTGCTCGCCCACCTCTTCGAGAGTGCGGGGCTCGCCGCGGTCGAGACCGAAACGAAGCTTGAGGATCTCGCGCTCGCGCTCGTCGAGGGGGGCTAGGAGACGCGAGATCTCCTCGGGCAGCAGCGCAGTGGCGGCCACCTCGAACGGTGACTCGGCGGAGCGGTCCTCGACCACGTCGCCCAGTTCGGCGTCGCCGTCTTCGCGCAGTGGCTCAGAGAGCGACAGCGGCTCGGCGGCGAAACGCAGCGCCTCGGTCACCTTGTCTTCGGGCATCTCGACCTCGGCCGACAGCTCGGCGAGGGTGGCGGGACGACCGAGCTTGAGCTCGAGGCGGGCCCGGGCCTTCTGGAGGCGGGCCAGGGTGTCGCCGGCGTGCACCGGCAGCCGGATGGTCCGGCCGGTGTTGGCGATGC
>CAZEFG010000142.1:0-6445 GCA_964511355.1 uncultured Iamiaceae bacterium | reverse complement strand
TCGACCAGGAGTACGGCGGGATCATCCGCCACGGCGCCAAGTTGCTCTACGCCTACTGCGAGGCGACGGTGCCGATGATCCAGGTCATCACCCGCAAGGCCTACGGCGGCGCTTATGTGGTCATGAGCTCCAAGTCAATCGGCGCCGATCTGGCCTTCGCGTGGCCGTCAGCCGAGCTTGCGGTCATGGGCCCCCAGGGTGCGGTCGAGATCGTCTACCGCCGCGAACTCCAGCAGGCTGCCGACCCAGCTGCCCGCCGCGCCGAGTTGGTCGACGAGTACATAGAGCGTTACGCCAACCCGTTCGTGGCCGCCGAGCGGGGTTACGTCGACGACGTGATCGAGCCCCAGGAAACTCGCATCAAGCTCATCGCCGGGCTCGAGATGCTGCGTTCCAAGCGCGAGGAACTGCCCAAACGCAAGCACGGGAACGTGCCGCTGTAATGGCGCTACAGCCCTCTGATGCCATACGGGTGACTCGGGGTCCGAACCCCGAACCCGAAGAGCTTGCCGCCATCATCGCCGCAGTGCAGGTGGCCATGGCGCCCGCCGCCGCGGCCGAGCCGGCCGAGGAGCCTCCGCCGCGCTGGCGATTCTCCGGTCGCTGGTGGTCTCGGCCGATCGCTTCTCGCCGCGATCGTCCATCTGCGCTCTGATCCCGCCATCCTGGGGAGATGGAACTCTCCACCGTCGCTGACGACGAGGCGGTCTTCCACGACGGCCTCGACGTGCACCGTTACCAAGGTCTGGCGCCCGACACCGACTACGAGCGCCACGGCGTAGCTTTTCGCACCCTTCCCGCACCGGGCGAGCTGTTGTGCCGGTTTGCCACCGTCAACGACGTGCACTTCGGTGAGACCGAGGCTGGGATCATCACCGGAGTCGAGACCCCGGTGTTCAGGGCGCCTGAAGGGGCACCGCCGTATCCCGAGACGATGAGCGCGGGCGCCATCACCGAGATGGTCGACATTGACCCGGCGGTGGTCCTGGTGAAAGGCGACCTCACCTCCGAGGGCACCCGGGAGGAGTACGGCCGGTTCCTCGAGTTCTACAACGACGCCTTCGGCGAGCGGATGCACCACATCCGAGGCAACCACGACGCCTACCTCGGACAGGATTTCATGCCCGCCGACCCGGTGCGGGTCGACCTGCCTGGGGTGCGCCTCCTCATGATCAACACCACGGTGCCTCGTCAGGCTGGTGGTGGGGTCGCGGCCCAGCAGTTGCGTTGGCTCGACGACAACGCGGCGGGCAGTGATGTGCCGGTCATGGTGTTTGGCCACCACCACCCCTGGGCGCCCGATTCGGTGACCCGGCCCGCCGAGTACTTCGGTATCGATCCCGACTCGTCAGAGCAGCTGGTCACTCTGGCGGCCAACCGACCGGAGATCGTCGGCTACTTCTGCGGGCACACCCACCGCAACCGCGTCCGTCACTTCCCCGCCACGGGGTCGATGCCGTGGGCCGAGGTGGCCTCGGTCAAGGAGTTTCCCGGGACCTGGGCGGAGTACCGGGTGTTCGAAGGAGGAGTCCTGCAGATCCATCGCCGGATATCGACTCCTGAAGCCCTCGAGTGGTCAGAGACCTGCCGAGGTCTCTACACCGGGCTGCTCGATTTCCCCGCCTACGCTCTGGGCACCATGTCTGACCGCTGTTTCGCCGTGTGGCCCCGTCGGTGACCGCTCCCGAGCCCGCCGCCACCCCTACTCCGGGTCCGTTGTCTGATTTGCGGGTGATCGACCTGGCCACCGTGGTCGCCGGCCCGGGTTGCGCCCGCTACCTGGCCGACTTCGGTGCCGATGTCATCAAGGTTGAACGTCCCGACGGCGGCGACACCACCCGGGCCATGGGCTGGCGCGACCCCGCCGACGATGTCACCTACTGGTGGAAGCTGTGCGGCCGAGGCAAGCGCAGCGTGGTGCTCGACCTCAAATCGGACTCCGGCCGCGAAGCCCTGCGCGCCTTGATCGACACCGCCGACGTCGTGGTCGAGAACTTCCGCCCCGGCAAGCTCGAGGCTCTGGGCTTCGTTCCCGACGAGCTGATCGCCCGCAACCCCAAGCTGGTCATCACCCGCGTTTCCGGGTTCGGCCAGGACGGCCCCTACGCCGGCCGACCTGGGTTCGCCACGCTGGCCGAAGCCATGTCGGGTTTCGCGTCCATCAACGGCGAGCCCGATGGTGCGCCCCTGCTGCCGCCCATTGCCCTCACCGACGAGGTGGCGGCGCTGGTGGGGGCCTTCGCCACCATGGTCGCGGTGCACTCGGGTGTGGGCCAGGTGGTCGACGTCAACCTGCTCGAATCGATGTTTCAGCTCATGGGACCGCTGTTCTCGGTCTATGCCGCTACGGGTGAGCTGCCGCCGCGGCTGGGGTCGGGCATCCCCTACACCGTGCCCCGAGGCACCTACCGCACCGCGGATGACCGCTGGGTGGCGGTCAGCACCTCCGCCGAGTCGGTTGCCCAGCGGGTCATGCGCCTGGTGGGGGTGGGCGACGACGAACGCTTCGCCACCTTCGAGGGCCGTGTTGCTCACCGTGACGAGGTCAACGCCGTGGTGGCGGACTGGATTGCTGCCCGCTCACTCGACGATGTATTGGACGCCTTCGACGAGGTCGACGCCGCCGCGGCCCCGGTGTACACCATGGCCGACATAGCCGCCGATCCTCACTACAAGGCCCGGGGATCGGTGGTCGACCTCGATGGCGTCGCCATGCAGGGCTTGGTGGCCCGCCTGTCGGCTACCCCGGGGAGCGTCGACCGCCCCGCTCGCCCACTTGGCGCCGACACCGAAGCCATTCTCGCCGAACTCGAAACCGATCTCGGGGCCGATCTCGGGCGCGACTGAGTTGGCCTGAGCGCCCCTGATCGCAGGATCCGAGCGGATACCGATCCGATCCTGCGACCAAGGGGCTGGCGCAGCGTTCGGACACCCCGCCGACGTAAGGTCCGAGCATGGTTTCGATCAGTGTGCAAGGAGTCGAGGTGCCGGCGGTTGGGTTCGGGACCTGGGCCCTCACCGGCGACGAGGCGATCGAGGGCACCCGCCACGCCATCGAGCTGGGCTACCGCCAGATCGACACCGCCCAGGCCTACTTCAACGAGGCCGAGGTGGGCGAGGGGATCGCCCGCAGCGGGGTGCCTCGCGACCAGATCTTCCTCACCACCAAGCTGCGCCGTGAGGCGATGGCTGGCGACCAAGTCGGCCCCGCCCTCGAAGCCAGCCTCCGGGCGCTGGCCACCGAGTACGTCGACCTGTTGCTCATTCACTGGCCTTCCGACGAAGTTCCAGTGGCCGAGACGCTCGCTGCCATGGTGGTGGCGCAGGACGCGGGCCAGGTCCGCTACATCGGGGTCAGCAACTTCCGTGCGCCCCTCCTTCGAGAGGCGCTCGGCCTGGCGCCGATCTTCGCCAACCAGGTGCTGTACCGACCCGGTCGCACCCAGAAGAACCTGCTGGCGATGGCCGTCGAACACGACGTGCTCATCACCGCCTACTCGCCGTTGCGAGGCCCTGGAGTCCAGTCACCCGTGCTGGCCGAGATCGCTGCCGCCCACGGGAGGTCGCCCCAGCAGGTGGCCTTGCGCTGGCTGTTGCAGCAGCCTCAGGTGTCGCCCATCCCCCGCTCGTCGAACCCCACCCACCGCGCCGAGAACCTCGAGGTGTTCGATTTCGAGCTGAGCCCCGCCGAGATGGACCGGATCTCGGCCCTGCGCACTACCGAGTAGGGGCTGGGGAGGTCATCAGCGCCCCAACAGGTGGGTGACGCCGTCGACCTCGACCAGGGCGGCGCAACCTGAAAGCGCCAGGACCGGTTGCGCTTGCTCCCACTCTCGGACGGGTTCACCATCGAACCGAGCGTGAGCGCACACCGAGCCGTCCGTCGCGTCGATGACCATCACCTCGGTGCTGGGGTTCGCCGCCAACGGGTTGCGAGAGCGATGGGTGCGGCGGATCACGACGGCATCGTCGCCAACGACGGGGGCGAACCACCCCGACCCGATCTCGAAGAGCACCGTGTCATCAGCGAGACGTCGCAGCTGACGAGTTGGCTCGTGCTCATGGACGGTCCCGACTCCGGTCAACACTGGCTGGGGGCTGTAGGGGAGAGTGGCGATGGCCTCCTGGGCGACATCGGCCACCACCATCTGATCGCCGGCGCGGAAGGTCGCGATGTGACCGATCACCGAATGGCGCGGCGCCTGTCCTTCGTCCCCGCAGGGCACCGCCGGCCGCCAGACCACTACTCGGTCGCTGACCACCGTCAAGCTGCACCCATCGTCCTCGAACCGGCTGATCACGGCGAACCCTTGGCCGCTCACGGCGCGGGCCCCATGTGCGACCTCCTCCAGTTCTCCGCTGGCGGGGTCGACCCGAACGATGGGCCGGTTCTCGTCGTCGGTCAGCGCTTGTTCGCTTTGGACCACCAGCAACTCCTCGGGCACCAGCCAAGGTCGCTGGTCGTCGCGGCGCTCGGCGGCAAGAGCCGGTCGGAGTTGATCGGCATCGAGACGCCACAGCTCCTCGCCCGAGGAGTCGACGCCGATGAGCCAACAGCCGTGCTCAGACCCAGCACAACCGTGAATCACGGTCTGGTTCCGGGGGAGGTGCGCCACCACGGACAGCTCGGCCATCGGCTGCTCTGCCCCATCGACGGTGAAACCCCGTGACCAGGCGTGGACGAGCCCGCCGCCCTCGAACCAATGGGCTCTGATCTCGGTCGCTCCGGCAAGGGAGGCGGGCCGCTCATCGTCGTCATCGAAGAACACGGCCTCGCCGCTCATCGCCACCTGGGCGAGACGACCCGGTGGCATCTCCGTTCGGGCGAGGATCGTGCCATCGTCGGCCAACGCCACCAACTCTTCGGCTTCGGCTTCGGCGTCCCAACCCACCACCAGGTGTCCCCACGGTGTGGCCCACGCGTCGAGGACCACAACATCGACCTGACCGCGAACCCCGTCGCGCACCTCCAGTGTGGAAGCGTGCCAGACCAGCGCGATTATGAGTCCGATGACGATGACCACCGCGCCAGCCCCCACTAGGGCCAGGGTCTTCGCGGCCCGGGTCTTGGGTCGAAGCATCGCCCGACTGTAACCGGCACAACTCGGGTCGCTGCCCGACGGCCGCCGTGGCCCGCAGGCGCGGGTGCTTATTCGGTGACCGCGACTTCGATGCGGTCCTGGTGCCACTCGCGGGCGGTTTCGAGCGCGGATCCCGCCAGCTCCACCAGAGCGTCGCTGCTGAAACCATGGGCGGGATAGCAGGCCACGCCCGCCCACAGGGTGAGCGTCGGGTCGCGGTCGGCCAGGAAACGCCGAATCCGTTCGACGGTCCAGATGGCACCGTTTTCGGGAGTGTCTTCCAGAAGGAGCGAGAACCGGCCGTCGCTGCGGCGACAGGCGGTGTCGGCCTCGCGCAGGGTTTCGCTGATGGCCGCGGCCACCCGCTTGGGGTCGGTGGGCTGCACCCGTCCGACACGCATTCCCTCGACCACTTCGAGAAGCACGACACCCACCGGGCGTAGATGGCGACGGGCGGCAGCGATCCGAGCGTCGATGGCGATGTCGAAGTAGTCCTGGCTGAACAGACCGGTGGCAGGGTCGGTCAACGCCGATGACGGAGCCCCTGAACCGGGGCCCTGAACCGGAGGGGTGGTTTCGCTGCGGTGACCACCCGGAGGAGCGGGGGCTCCAGACGCACCTGCCGTGGCGAGCTGGGCGCTCTCGACCGGACGCGCCGCGGTGCTTTCGAAAGCGGCGGTGTCGTCAGAAGCGGCGGTGTCATCGGAAACCGCGTCATCGGAAAGGGTCGAGGTCGACTGATCGCCGACGCTGGCGGCCGTCGTCGGTGTCGAATCCGCCTGGGCGGGGGCGTCGAGCCAGGCGGCCAGCGCGGCGAGCAGGGCGCCCAGTGCGCTCACAACCGCCAGCGCCGGTGCCCACACCAGGGCACCCGCGGCACCAGCGACTCCAAGCACAGCTCCAACGGCCGCAAGGACGCGTCGACGTTCGTTCACCGCACTCCATCGGCGTGCGGCCCCGAAGATCAAGAGGTCCGGGTCACCTCGTCCGGTGTTCCTCCACCAGAGTGACGATCTGGGCCATGATCGACGCCATCTCGAAGTCCTTGGGGGTGTACACCGCCGCGACCCCCTGGCCCAACAGCGTTGGTCGGTCGGCTTCGGGAATGATCCCGCCGACCACCACCGGGGCCGTCACCCCCGCTTCGCGGACGAGGCGCACCACCTCGGGAATCAGTTCCAGGTGGCTGCCCGACAGAATCGACAATCCGATGGCGTCGACGTCCTCGTCGCGGGCCACCGCGGCGATCTGTTCGGGCGTGAGGCGGATCCCCTGGTAGATGACCTCCATGCCGGCGTCGCGGGCCGCCACGGCGATCTGCTCGGCGCCGTTCGAGTGCCCGTCGAGGCCGGGCTTGGCGACGA
>CAZEFG010000141.1:0-6458 GCA_964511355.1 uncultured Iamiaceae bacterium | reverse complement strand
CAGCGGTGAGGGGCTCACCGATGATGGCCACCGAACCCGAGGTGGGGGTCAGAACGCCGAGGGTGATCGTCTCACCGTCGAAGCCGATGGTGGGCTCAGGGTCGCCGGCGGGTTCGTCATCGCCGTCGTCTCCGTTGTCGCCATCGTCGCCGTTGTCACCGTTCTCGCCCGGTACGGGGTCGGGAGCGTCGGCGCTGTCGTCGTCGCCGCAGGCGCCGAGCACGAGAAGCAAGGCGGTGAACACGGCCAGTAGCCGTGCCCATCGTGAACGCATCATGTGTATCTCCTTCATTGGATTTTCTATTGGGGGGTGAACAGGGAACAGAAGAACCTGCCAAGGCCGGTTCAGTACGAGAACGGCCAGGTGAGGAACCACGCCTTGAGGCGGAACCACACCGCCGCGAGGCCTCGGGGTTCAAAGACCAGGAACAGCACGATGAACAGGCCGAACAAGATGTTGTTGATCTCACCGACGGTGAACCAGCCCGAATCGTTCGGACCGGTGGAGATGATCGGATCAAGCAACGCCGATCGACTGTTCTGTCGAATGAACTCGTCTCCGCCGACGACGAACAGGGCCCCGACGATCGAGCCGAAGATGGTGCCGACGCCGCCGATGATGATGATGGCCAGGAAGGTGATCGACAGGAAAAGTCCGAAGTTCGCCGGACTCGTGTGCGGCACCAGGTGGGCATTCAGCGCCCCCGCGACACAGGCCAAGGCGCTCGACCAGGCGAACGCGCCGATCTTGGTCCGGGCCAGATCGACTCCGATGACCTCAGCCGAGAGATCTCGATCCCGCACTGCCTGCATCGCCCGGCCCATCCGGCTTCGCACCAGGTTCTTGGACAACAGGGCGGCGAACGCAACCAGGAGCCAAACCAGAAAGAACAAGCTCTGTTCACGGCTGAAGGACAGGCCGAACAGCTCAAGACCACCGAAGTCGAGGGGGCCAATAGACAGGTCGGCGCCGCGGGTCCGGGTGCCCCGGTTGCCGCCCGTGACGCTGTCCCAGTTCTTGAACAGGTGCTGGCCGAGGAAGACCAGACCGATGGTCACGATCACCAGATAGTTGCCCCTCAGGCGCAGCGCGAAGGGCCCGGTGACACCGCCGAGCAGGAAACCAAAGCCCGCCGCGGCGGCGAGGTACAACAGAAATGGCCATTCCTGGGCAACCCCGAGGTAACCGACCGTGTAACTGCCGACCCCCATGAAAAAGGCGTGACCCAGACTGACCTGCCCGGTATAACCAGTCAACAGATTGAGGCCCAGGGCGCCAATGGCGTAAATACCCACCAACGACAGGGTTCGAAGGCCGGCGTTGCCCACCAACTGAGTGGGTATGAGCACGAACAACAGGGCCAGGAAGGCCATCCCCAGCCGCTGCCAACGTTCCGGGAAGATCCGGAGATCGTCGCGGTAGTCAAGAACCAACTGGCGCGACGGAGAGCCCCCGGTCGACCGACGAAACAACTGCACTGGCGACACCACTAGACCCTCCTCACTTCTGGAGTTCCAAAGAGTCCGTAGGGACGAACCATCAAGATGATCACCATCACCACATAGGGCACGACGGCCTCAACGGAAGTGCCCGCCCACTCGAAGTGGATCGGCGCATAGAGCTGAGTCAGTTCCTGTACCACCCCGATGACCAAACCACCGACGACCGCTCCCAATGGTGAGTTCATCCCCCCCAGGATCATGGCGGGAAAAGCAGCCAGGGTGATGAGGCCCAACTCAGGGTTGATCGACATTCCCGCGGCCAGAGTGGTTCCGGCCAGCGCCGCCACCAGCCCCGCGATCCCCCACGCCACCCGGTACACCCGGCGGGCGCTGATGCCCTGTGCCAGAGCGGCCTCGGGGTCGATGGCTGTGGCTCTCATCGCCAAGCCCATGGACGAATAGCGGAAGAACAGCAGGAATCCCAACAGCGCCACCGCGGTGATGCCCATGGCCCAGAGATCGCGATGGGCGAACGAATAGTCGCCCACGGTCAGGGTGTTACCGGTCCAAGGGTCGCCCAGGGTGAGCGGGTTGACCCCCCAGATCGACGTGGCGATGTTGTCGATCACGAACAAGAGCCCAATGGTGACCATGATGACGGTGAACGGAGCTTCGCCCACCAGCTTCCGCAAGATGAGCGCCTCGAGGACCACCCCCAACAGGAACCCGACCACCATCGACAACAGAATCGCCAGGTAGAAGTTGAACTCCCAGCCCTGGAAGAACTGGTAGGTCATGTAGGCACCCACCAGAACGAACGCCCCGTTGGCGAAGTTGATCACACCGGTGGCGCGGAACACCACCACAAAGCCGAGGGCGATCAGGGCGTACTTGGACCCGAGGGCCAAACCGCTGACCACACTGCGAACCAACTCGACAGAGGTAACCGCCAACACGCCCGAAAGGTCGATCGCTAGCGGGTTCACCGGTACATCGCCTCGATCATCTCCCCGAACTCGCGCTCGATGGCCTGACGTTTCACCTTCTGGGTGGCGGTGACCTCGCCGTCCTCCTGGTCAAGTTCCTTGGGCAACAAGTCGAAGGCCTTGATGGTCTCGACCTGAGCCAGCTCCTTGTTCACCTCTTCGACCCAGTCGGAGATCAGCTCGCGAACCTCGGGCTTGGAGGACAGGTCGGCGTAGGTGGTGAAGGCCATGCGGCGGCGGGTGGCCCAGTCGCCCACCGTGTCGAGCTCGATGCCGATAAGCGCCACCAGGTACTTGCGCTGATCGCCGATGACGATGGCTTCGCGCACATACGGCGAGACCTTCAGCTTGTTCTCGATCTCGGAGGGGCTGATGTTCTTGCCCCCCGCGGTGATGATGATGTCCTTCTTACGGTCGGTGATCCGCAGGTAGCCGCCCTCGTCCATCTCGCCGATGTCGCCGGTATGGAGCCACCCTTCGGCGTCGATGACCTCGGCGGTGGCTTCGGGATTGCGGAGATAGCCCAAGAATGTGCCTGCGCCCCTCGTGAGGATCTCGCCGTCGGGAGCGAGCTTCACCTCAGCTCCGGGCATGGCCACCCCCACCATGCCGATGCGGACATCGTTCTCGGGAACCAGGGTGGCCTGGGCGGTGTTCTCGGTCTGGCCGTAGACCTCACGGATGGGGATACCCATGGCCCAGAAGAACTCGAGCACCTGGGGCGAGATGGGAGCAGCACCCGACAACGCACCCTTCACCCGGTTGAGGCCCAGCTTGGCGCGCAGGCTGCGGTAGAGGAACAGCCAGCCGAAGAAGTACTTGACCGCGTCGAGGCCCCCGAGCTTGGCACCCTTCCAGCGCTTGCGGGCGATACCGGCCCCGACCTTCATCCAGAGGTCGTAGTTCTTGCGCTTGACCCAGCCGGCGTCGCCCATCTTGATGGTGATGAGCGCCATCATCTTCTCCCACACGCGGGGCACGCCGACGAAGAAGGTGGGCTGAACCTCAGCCAGGTCCTGGGTGAAGGTCTCGGGGCTCTCACCGAAGTTCACCACCGACCCTTGGTAGATGGCGTTGACGACCGAGATGAGGCGCTCGGCGATGTGTGACAGCGGCAGGTACGACAGCACCTCGTCGCGGTCGGAGGTGTCGTAGCTGATGGCTGCGCTGTAGGCCGCCGCCATGAGGTTGTCGTGCGACAACATCGCTCCCTTGGGGGGACCGGTGGTGCCGGAGGTGTAGACGATGATGGCGCACTGCGACGGGTCGAGCGCCGCGACCTCGGAAGCGAACTGGTCGAACTGGCCGGCGCCGAGGTCCTCGAGTTCCTTGATCGTCATCAACCAGTCGTCGGACATGTCGAGGCCACGCGGGTCGATGACGACGACCTTGCGCAGTTTGGGAAGCTTCTCGCGGACGGCCAGAGCCTTGTCGGCCTGCTCCTCGTCCTCGGCGATGAGCACGACCGACTCGGAGTGGGCGAGGACGTACTCGACCTCGGCCTCGGGACTGGTGGGATAGACGCCAACGCTGATGGCACCGATGCCCTGGATTCCGAGGTCGGCCAACAGCCATGCCGGCCGGTTGTCGGAGTGGATCGCCACCCGGTCGCCCGGCTCGACACCGAGCGCCTTGAGTCCCATGCCGAAGTTGGCAGCGCGCTCGGCGTACTCGCCCCAGGAGTAGGACCGCCACCGTCCCAGATTCTTCTTGCGCATACCAACCTGGTTGGGCGCAGTCTGGGCTTGGTGCAGGAGCCGCCCCGGGAGGGTTTCTTCGCTGGTGCTGGCGCGTGACTTTCCTGCGGGTGCCGTGTCGATGACGCTCATGCCGCTCCTCCCAGGTAGGCCTCGATGACCCGGGGATCGTTCTGGATCTCGTGGGGAAGGCCCACGGCCAGGGGCTGGCCGAAATCGAGAGCCATGACCCGGTCGGCGATGTCCATGACCAGGTGCATGTCATGTTCGACAAGGATCATGGCCATTCCGAGCCGACGCTGGACGTCGAGGATGTAGCGGGCCATGTCCTGGGTCTCTTCGAGGTTCATGCCGGCAACCGGCTCGTCGAGCAGAAGCAGCTTCGGTTCCATGGCCAGGGCCCGACCCAACTCGATCCGCTTCTGCACGCCGTAGGGCAACAGGCCCGCTGGTGACTTGCGGTAGGGGGTGAGCTCCAGAAGGTCGATGATCTCCTCGATTGCTTCTCGGTGCTTGACCTCTTCAGCCTTGGCCTTGCCCCACCACACCGCTCCGGCGAGAAAGCCGCTCTTCATCAGGTGGTGGCGACCGAGCAGCAGGTTGTCGACCACGTTGAGGTGGACGAACAGGCCAAGGTTCTGGAAGGTGCGGCCGATGCCGACCTGGGCGGTGCGATGCGGACGCATGCCCACCAACTCGTGGCCGTCGAGGCGGATGCTTCCCTGCTGGGGCCGGTAAACCGCCGACAGGCAGTTGAAGATCGAGGTCTTGCCCGCGCCGTTGGGGCCGATCACAGCGAACAATTCACCCGGCCTGACGTCGAAGCTCACCTCGGAAAGGGCGGTGACGCCTCCGAAACGCAACGTGACGTCGTTGACCTCAAGGAGCGGGCCGGTTGACGGACTCACGACCCCCATGACTTCCTCCTGCGGTAGGTCTTGACATCACGGAACGACTGGCGCTCGCCCTCACTGATGCCGAGGTAGAACTCGCGGATGTCCTTGTCGGCGAGAAGCACGTCGCCGGGACCGTCCTTCACTATGCGGCCATGTTCGAGGACATAGCCGTGGTTGGCGATGCTGAGCGCCATGTTGGCGTTCTGCTCCACCAACAACACGCTGGTTCCCTGGCCGTTGACGTGGACGATGATGTCGCGGATCTGTTCGACGATGCGGGGTGCCAAACCCAGAGACGGCTCGTCGAGCAGGAGAAGCCGGGGCGATGCCATGAGCGCCCGCCCCATGGCGAGCATCTGCTGTTCGCCGCCCGACAGGTAGCCAGCGGTGGAACGGCGGCGTTCGGCCAACAACGGAAACAGGTCGAGCACGCGGTCGTAGCTGGCCTGAACCTCACCGCGGTCGCGGACCGTGCTGGCACCGGTGCGCAAGTTCTCGTCGACGGTGAGCTCGGCGAAGATTCGGCGACCTTCCATGACCTGGGCCAGGCCGGACGACACCCGACGCGAAGGGTCGAGGTTGGTGATGTCGGTGTCGAAGAGCGTGACCGCTCCCTTGGTGACCCGGCCGCGGTGGACATCGAGCAGGCCGGTGATCGCCCGGAGCAAGGTGGTCTTGCCGGCACCGTTGGCACCCAGGATGGTGACGATCTGGCCCTCGTCGACCCGCAGGCTCACACCGCGAAGTACCAGGACCACTTCGTTGTAGACCACTTCGAGGTTGCTCACCCCGAGCGCTGTACTCGTGGTCGTCGTAGTGGAGTCGTTCATGAAGGCCCGCGTGCTCCGATCATTCGCATGGTCGTGGTCGATGGGTGGTCGATGGGCACCTACGCCACCCTCGCAGCCCCAGGTTCACTGAGCGGTAACCGTGGTCACGTTAGACCATAGGGCCCAATCGACGCGACGCAGCCGTCTGTCGCTAGGTCGCGGCAGACGGCTGCGGTGCGCTCCCCCCGGAACGATTTGTCGTTCTAGGACGCCGGTTCTGGCGTCATCCCCCCAAGAAAGCGGCCCGCCGCGCCATCTTCTCGGCCAGCTCCTTGTACTCGGGGTCTGAGTCGAACAGACCCTGGTACTTCTCCATGGCCTTCTCGCGCTTGGCGGGTATGTACTCGGTGGGCCACAGGCCCTCGTGGGGGCGGTACCCCTTGAGCACGTTGCGGGCCACGGTGACCTTGTGCACCTCATCGACGCCGTCCATCACCGACATGGTGGGGGCGTTGGCCCACTGGGACTGGAGGGGCGTGAGGTTGGTGACGCCGAGCGACCCCATGATGTGGATGGCCCGGTAGGTGATGTCACGGAGCACCTTGGCGCAGGTGTACTTGGTGGCCGCGATCTGGGTGCGGGCCTCCTGGGTGCTCGAGTTGTCGA
>CAZEFG010000140.1:0-6546 GCA_964511355.1 uncultured Iamiaceae bacterium | reverse complement strand
CCATGAGGCTCGAATTCGACGGTATCGGCATCGAGGTTGACGTCCAGGGTGACGACGACGCTCCCGCGGTGTTGTTGGTGCACGGCTGGCCCGACACCCACGCCCTGTGGGAGCACCAGATTCCGGCGTTGGTCGATGCCGGGTTCCGCACCATCGCCCCGGACCTTCGGGGCTACGGCAACTCTTATCGTCCCGCGGATGTGGACGAGGCGAACCTGTTGCACCACATCTCCGATCTCGCCAACCTGCTCGACCACCTCCAAGTCGACCGCACTCACGTGGTGGGTCACGACTGGGGTTCGGCCATTTCGTGGGCGTTGGCGGGTTTCCTTCCCGACCGGGTCGATCGGCTCGTGACATTGTCGGTCGGGCACCCCGCAGCCTTCGCCGGGGCAGGCTTCGCCCAACGCGAGAAATCCTGGTACATGCTGTTGTTCCAGTTCGAGGAGATCGCCGAGGAGTGGCTGAGCGCCGACGATTTCGCCAACCTGGCGGCTTGGGGGAAACCACCCCACATCGACGAGCTGCGTCGGCGGCTCTCCGATCCGGCGGCCCTGGAAGCGTCGCTCGCCATCTACCGCGCCAACGTCCATCCGCGGTCATTGTTGGCGTCGGGTGAATCTTCCGTGCCTGCTGTGGCCGCCCCCACGATGGGAGTGTGGAGCAGCCACGACATGGCGCTCACCGAAGAACAGATGCGCTCATCGTCGAAGTATGTGAACGGCCCCTGGCGCTACGAACGCATCGAACGGGCCGGTCACTGGATTCCGCTCGAAGCGCCCGAGCGGCTCAACGAGCTCCTGATCGACTTCCTGCCGAACTGACGATCGAGCCGCCCGTCTGGTCCTCCGGGGGGAGGTCAGGTCTCGCCGTAGAACTCGCGGTCGACCACGACCCGGGCCCGGCGGGTGACCCGCAGGAACTCATCGCGCAACCGGTCGGGGGTGGTGTCGAGTGACCGGGCGAGATGGCGCAGCGCGTTGGGGTCGGTGGGCAGCGAGTCATGGGTCCCGTTGTGCAGCAGATGCCACCGGTTCCTGACCGTCCCGCACCAGCGGTACGACTCTCGCAGGATGGCGGCGTCGCCCGGATCCAACACCCCGTCGGCGGCGATGACGTCGAGGGCGTCCTCGACCCCTTCGGCCCGCAGGCCGTTGGTGAGCTGCAGAAGCTGGATGCACAGTTCGACATCGGCGAGAGCGCCCCGACCGAGCTTGAGATGGAAGCGGGCGTCTTCGCTGGCTGGGATGCGTTCGTTCTCCATGCGGGCCTTGACCATGCGGATCTCGCGCAGCTGGGACTCGTCGAAGGGCGCCTCCCAAACGTGGGTTGCGGCCAGCTCGACCCACCGGTCGGCCAGGTCCTCGTCGCCGGCGATCGGATAGCTGCGCACCATCGCCAGGCGTTCCCACGGCTGAGACCAACGTTGCCAGTAGCGGGCAAACCCGGCGAGCGACCGCGAAAGAGGTCCCTGGCGGCCTTCGGGGCGCAGATCGGCGTCGACCGCGTACAGGCGGGCGGCAGGAGTCGTCCCAGCGATGAAGCGCATGAGTCCGGTGGCCAGACGGTTGGCCTCTTCGTCGACCGAGGTGCTGTCGAGGCCGGAGTCGCCGACATCGTGAACGAACAGCAGGTCGAGGTCGCTGTGGTAGGCCAGCTCGCGCCCACCGAGGCGACCAGCGGCGATCACCACGAACGGGACCCGGGGTTCGAGGGTGGCGAGAGCGGCGTCGACGGTGGCCGTGGCGATGCCAGCCAGGCGGGTACTGGTGACGGCCAACGAAGCATCGTCGAGGATGTCGGCGGCGGCCACCTCCACCATCTGGCTGCTCTTCCACCGGCGGAGCGCGCCCTGGCGATCCTTGGCGTCGGCCCGCCAGTCGATGGCGTTGTGGGCGGCCTGGGTGAGGCCCTCCTGGTTGAGGATCGGGTCGGTGCCGATGGTGGGCAGCCGGGCGATCAGTTCGGGGTCCTGGGCCACCGCCGTGCTCAGCCACGGTGAGGTCCCCAGCAGGATGCACAGCCGGCGGGCGGTCTCGGGCGAGTCGCGGAACATGGCGGTGACCCGGGGTGCCCTGGTGCGGTCGGTGACCAGAGTCCGGAGCCCGAGCAGGCCCTGGTCCGGGTCGGGGGAGCTCGAGAGCCAGTCGAGCAGGAGGGGGAGCATCTGGGCCATCAGGCGCGACGTGCGGTTGAGGCCTGAGGTCAGCTCGCGCACCGCCGAGCGGGTGCGGTTGGCGTCGGTGAACCCGAAGGCCCCCAGCCGGGCCGCCGCCACCACCGGGGTGAGCGCGCCGGGCGCCTCGCTGAAGGCTTCGAGCAGCGGCCGGAAGTAGAGCCGCTCGTGGATCGACCGGACCTGGAGTCGGAAGCGGCGTCGGTCGGAGTCGAGTTGTTCACCCGCGGAGAGTTCGACGGTGCCGCGGTAGCCGAAGGCCCAGGCCACCGAGGCGAGCGCGGTGGGGTCGTCGGGTAGGACGTGTTGCTGGCGCCCTTCCGCCAGTTGCACCACGTGCTCGGCCCGGCGCAGGAAGCGATAGGCCTCGGTGAGGCCGTCGGCGTCGTCGAGGGCGATGTAGCCGGCCCGTCCCAGCTCGCCGAGCGCCCCGAGGGTCGGTCGGATGCGCAACGCAGGGTCGGCCTGGCCGTGCACCAACTGGAGCAACTGGACCGAGAATTCGACATCTCGGATCCCGCCCAGGCCGAGCTTCAGGTCTCGGTCGCCTCCCCGCCGGCGTTCGGTGGCGGCTTCGTTGCGTGCCTTCAGCGCCCGAACCGACCGCAGCTCGTCAGGGCCGAACGATCGCCCCCACACCGCCGCGTCGGCAGCCTCCTGGAACTCGGCGCCGACTCGGCGGTCACCCGCGACGATCGATGCCTTGAGCAGGGCCTGGAACTCCCACGGTTCGGCCCATCGGTCCCAGTAGGCGCGGTACGAGTCGACGGTGCGCACCAACGCTCCGTCGCGCCCCTCGGGCCGGAGGTTGATGTCGACCCGGTAG
Organism: uncultured Iamiaceae bacterium; assembly: GCA_964511355.1. GTDB lineage: Bacteria > Actinomycetota > Acidimicrobiia > Acidimicrobiales > SKKL01 > SKKL01. Next base: position 3,544 of record CAZEFG010000140.1, on the reverse strand, counting down.
CAGCGGCGGGCGATGTCGATCACCTGACGGGCGGCCTTGATGGCGGCGCCGTCGGCGTCGTCGGCCACGAACATGAGGTCGATGTCGCTGGCGTAGTTCAGCTCGCCCGCTCCGAGCTTGCCCATGCCGACCACCGCCAGATTCTCGGCTTCGCTCAGGACGACCGCTGCCTCGAGGGTGTCGGCGGCCAGGATCGACAGGTCGCGGGTGACCTCGACCAGGTCGGCCAGGCCGAGCAGGTCGCGGGCCGCGATCCGCAGGAAGTCGAGGCGTTGCCACGCCAGCAGAGCCTCGATGGTGTCGGGCCGATCGGTCCACGGTGGCGGAGGATCGTGTCGCTGGGCGAGCGTGTCGAGCGCGCCCGGCTCCGAGATCATGATCTCGGCCAGAGGCCGGCTGGCTCTGATCAGGGTGACCACCGCCGCCGCCAGCCCGGCATCTTTGCTCAGGCGGGTGCCGGCTTCAGGCACCTCGGTGAGCAGTCGGTCGACCACGGCCGAATCAGGCCCGGACAGGGGGCCCAGATCCTCGATGGTCGACGGCAGTTCCACCCGACCACGCTAAGCCCCCCACCCCGTCGCGGGCTGATCCGGGGAGAACCGGTTGACGAACCTCTCGGCCCATCGCCGTGTCGCCGGTAGGCTGCCGGGCGTGACTCGGCTAAGGATCGCCGCCTGCCAGATCGACTCCGTGGTGGGCGACCTCGACGGCAACCTCCGCCGCATCGTGAGCGGACTCGATAGCGCGGCGGCCGCAGGCGCCGACCTGGCGGTGTTCCCCGAACTCGCGATCACCGGCTACCCACCCGAGGATCTCCTGCTCAAGCCCGCCTTCGTGGCCGACAACCTGGCGGTCCTCCAAGAGGTAGCTGCAGCCACCGCCGGCCGTTGTCCCGCGATCGTCGGCTTCGTCGACCGAGGCCGCGATCTCGCCAACGCCGCGGCGGTGTGCGCCGACGGTGAGGTGCGGGGGATCTACCGCAAGCGCCTCCTGCCCAACTACTCGGTGTTCGACGAGGCCCGTTACTTCACCGCTCGCACCACCCCACCCGACTTGTACGAGATCGGCGGGGTAAGGGTGGGTATCTCGATTTGCGAGGACGGGTGGGGAGCCACCAGCGCCATCACCGAAGCGGGGGCGGGGGGCGCCGACATCGTCGTGAGCCTCAACGCTTCGCCGTACCACGCAGGCAAGCAAGCAGAACGAGAGGCGATGTTCGGCACCCGAGCGGTCGACGCTGCCTGCGCCGTGGTCTACGTCAACATGGTCGGAGGCCAAGACGAACTGGTCTTCGACGGCGCCTCGTTCGTGGTCGACGCCGGAGGCCAACTCATCGCCAGGGCGCCCCAGTTCGAGGAACACGTTCTGGTGGCCGATGTCGCGGTGCGGCCGATGTTCCGTACCCGTCTGCTCGACACCCGTGACCGAGGAACGACACCGCCGCTGACGGTCGTGCCGGTCAGCGCGGCCACATCCGAGGCGGCACCTCCGGAGCCGGCGCCGGTAGCGCCCCTGCTCGACCCGCTCGACGAGATCTGGACGGCGCTGGTGGTCGGCACCCGTGACTATGTCCTGCGCAACGGTTTCACCGACGTCGTCATCGGCCTGTCCGGAGGTATCGACTCGACGCTGGTGGCGGCAATCGCGGTCGATGCTCTCGGTGCCGAACGGGTGCACGGCGTACTGATGCCATCGCGCTTCTCCAGTGACCACTCGGTCACCGACGCTGAGGTGCTCGCCGACAACCTCGGTATCGAGCATCGAACCATCGCCATCGAACCCGCTCACGATGCCTTCCTCGAGATGCTCTCCAAGTCATTCGACGGTCACGAGCCCGACACCACCGAGGAGAACATCCAGTCGCGCATCCGGGGCATGACCCTCATGGCCTTGTCCAACAAGCTCGGATGGATGGTGCTCACCACCGGCAACAAGACCGAAAGCGCCGTTGGGTACACGACCCTCTACGGAGACACCGCGGGTGGTTTTGCGGTGATCAAGGACGTCTTCAAGCTCACCGTCTACGACCTGTGCCACCGGTACAACGAGCGCGCCGGCTACGACGCCATCCCCACGACGGTCCTCACCAAGGCGCCATCGGCTGAGCTTCGACCCGACCAGACCGACCAGCAGAGCCTGCCGCCCTATGAGGTCCTCGACCGGATCGTCGAACACTATGTCGAGCACGACCTGGCCGCGGCCGAGATCATCGAGCTCGGGTTCGAAGCCGACGTGGTCGAGCGCGTCGCCCGCCTGATCGACGTCTCGGAGTACAAGCGCCGCCAGAGCCCGCCGGGGGTGCGAGTCAGCCGCAAGGCGTTCGGCAAGGACCGACGGCTCCCCATCACCAACCGCTACCGCTGAGACGACCCGGAGCCCATGACCAACGTCGAAGAGCTGTGATGTTCACCGTTGAACAGAGTGCCGGTCGAGCGGCCAACTACCTGTGGACCGAGGAGCGCTTGTTCGAGCTGCTGGGAGGGTGGGTCGATTCGGTGGCCGAACCTGCCATCGCGGTCATGTTGGCCGAGCATTCCCACCATCACGCCTGGCACGCCCAGCTGTGGCGCGAACGCATCCCCGAACTGGCCCATATCAACCCCGACCGAATCGGCCTGGCTCCCAACCGGGAGTGGGTAGAGCTCTTCGACGCCTTGGCTTCACCTGGCGATGAGCCCAGCATCGAGCGCCTGGTCGCGGTGTACCGGGTGTTGGTCCCTCATTTGGTGGCGGCGTATTCGTTTCACCTCGACCACACGGCACCGGTCACCGACGCCAACACGATCCGTGCCCTCAAGCTGGTGCTGCGGGACGACCTCGACCACTGGCGCCAGGGCGAACTCCACCTCCAGGAGCTCGTCACCTCGGCGGACCAGGTGCGGGTGGCCGCCTTGCGCCAGGGTCATGTCCAGGAGCTGATGGTGGCCGCCGGCGGCGTTTGCGGTCCCGGCACCTTCAGCACCTAGTTTTCTCACCTCACCTGTGGATAACGCGCCTGAACTACGCTCTGACCTGGTATTTCTTGAGATTGTGCAGTTGTGAGGTGGGCGGTCTTGACCGCACCGGTATCGTTACAGGGTCAGTCCACCGACCGATTCTGGTCACCCCATACCCCTCGCAGCCGGTTTCCAGCTACGAGCGGGTAACGCAATCTGCCGGGGTGCGCCGATGTGTCCCTGCCAAGAGAAGGTGCCGCTGTGGCAAAGGAGCGAGTTGAGCGCGACGAAGAAGACCTCGTCCGTCTCTACCTCACCGACATCGGGCAGTACCCCCTGCTCACCAAAGATGACGAGGTTCGCCTCGCCCAGGCCATAGAGGCCGGCAACGAGGCCCGCGCCGAGCTCGAGGCTGGCGTCGATCTGACCCCGGCCCGCAAGCGCGAACTGCGGCGCACCTCCCGCCAGGGCGAAGACGCCGAAAGCACCTTCGTGCAGTCCAACCTGCGGTTGGTGGTCTCGATCGCCAAGAAGTACCAGGCCTCGGGCCTCCCGCTGCTCGACCTGATCCAGGAGGGCAACCTGGGGCTCATGCGTGCGGTCGAGAA
>CAZEFG010000139.1:0-6554 GCA_964511355.1 uncultured Iamiaceae bacterium | reverse complement strand
CCAGCTCCGGCTAAACGCGGCGGCCCGCTTCGGCCTCGCCCACGATGGTGTCGATCCTCTTTGCCCGGGTGTCTTGCCGGGCAGCGGTGATCAGCCACCACAGCATCTGCTTGCGGGCCGAGGGAGGAAACGAGTCCCAGTGGGTACGGGCCGCTGGCTTGCCATCGAGCGCCGCTGCGAGATCATCAGGCTCGATGAGATCTTCGACCGAGTCCATCAGCGACCACCAGCCGTTGGCTTTGGCCGCCGCGACCGCCGCCCAGCCCGCGTCGGTCATCAGTCCCTCACGCTCCAGGTCGGCGACACGCTGCCGGTTCAATCGGGTCCAGCCGCTACGGGCCTTGCGGGGGGTCATCATGATCATCCCGCGGTCGTCGTCGAGGACCTTGGTGGTGGAGTCGATCCAGCCGAAGCAGAGCGCCTCGAGCACCAGCTCCTCGTACGGAACCGCCTCGTTTCCGGATTGGCGGCGCCACGAGATCACCCAGACGCCTCGCTCGGTTTGGTGATGAGCGTGCAGCCAGCTCCGCCACGCCGGCCGACTCGGCGGGTGGTACATCGGGAAGCCATGCTTCCCTGATGGGGGATGCTCAGAGACGCTGCGCGGGACGGCGGTGACCATACCTGTCAGCGTTCTCGATGTTTAGGACAGGATCCGTCCTCTAGCTCACAGAACGGCGATATCTGCCCGCCGATCGCGGGGACCGCGTCACTGGCCGATCACATTGGCGTACTTGACACAGGTCTCATAGGCATGGTGGTAGTGCTCCATGCCGGACTCATTCCACTCAAAGTTCGGGTTCGATGAAGCGATCATTAGCGCCTGAGAATGGCACTTGGGGTCTTGCTCATCGACAGCGACTCCGCCTTCTGAGCTACCACAGGCCGATCCGGCGATCGACAGCGCCAGAACGCAGGCCAAGGTGCTCGTCGCCCTACGCAGGGCAGGCAGAACTGAATGGCTGGACCAATCGGACTTGATCATTCTTCACCCTCATGAGATCCCGTCGCAGTGGAAGCGCCGCAAAGGCGGCTGGTGCTGCGCCCTAGATCAAATCGGGAGTTACCGCGAGGCAATGAGAGGTACAGCCAAGAATGAATCGTTGGGATCATTGGCCGTAAATCAAGCTTGCTGCCAAGCCTGATTATCAATCAGGGGTATATGGGCTGTCCGAATCCAATGCGGTTCATCTCGCCCCACTGGCGAGCCGATGGTCGCTTTCGGCCGAACAGCGAGCGGATCCTCCATGCCAAAGTCATCTGGCGGTAGCCAAGGGGCTCAAGGAGCCCGAGCAACATGAGCCTGGCCAATGCCCGGTTGTCCCGGTAGAGGTCGAGGTACCGCTCGGCCATCCAGATCGACTGGCACGAGACCGCCCAGCTCGCCAACACCGCGACCGCCAGGAACAGTAGAGCCGCCGACGCATTGAAGTTGTTGGTGATCACAGCAACCCCAAGTGCGGCGTATCCGAGGACCTCGATGATCGGAGCCGCCCACTCGAAGATCGCCATGTAGCCGAGTCCTACCGTTCCGAACCTTCCGTACCTTGGGTTCCCCACTGCAACCCGGTGCTCCTTGAGGGTCTGGTGCAAGCCCCGATGCCACCTGATCCGCTGGCGACGAAGTACCGCCAATGATTCGGGTACCTCGGTCCACACGATCGCCTCAGGTACCTGCGCCAACGCGGCCGGGCGGTCGTGTTCAGCGGTATACCGCTGGACTCGAACCGTCAGATCGAAGTCCTCACCGAGGTGGCCAGGGATCAACCCACCGACGCGGAGGAGATCCGAACGCGAGTACACGCCGAACGCGCCCGAGATCAGCACGCTGGCCCTGACCGACCCGAACGCGGTCCGGGCGACCACGAAGCTGCGCAGGTACTCGACCAACTGGAATCCGGCGAGCCAAGAGCGGGGCACACGTGCGCGGGTGACCGCCCCGGTGGCGTCGACTTCGCACCCGTTCACCGGCAAGATCGTGCCACCGACGCCGACCAGGCGAGGGTGGGCCGAATGCAGTTCGGCCATGGCTGCCCCGAGAGCATCACCCTCAATCAACGAGTCGCTGTCGCAGATGAAGACGTATGGCGTCTCGGCGGCGGCAATACCAACGTTGGCCGACGACGCCTTGTTGCCGCCGGGTTCCTTGTCGATCACCCACAGTCGCACCGAGGGGTCGATCGGCTTGTACAGGGACCGCACCGGGTTGGTGGTCAGCTCAGGGAAGGGCTGGGCCTCGCACTCGACCGGAAGGAGGCTGAACTCCTCGATCAACAGCTCGAGGGTGCGATCGGTGCTCCCGTCGTTCACCACGATGACCCGAAGGTCGGGGTAGTCGCTGGAGAGGATGCTGCGGGTCGCCATGACGATCACCGCTTCTTCGTTGTATGCCGGCATCACAGCGGTCAGGCCGAGGGGCATGGGGCTGTTGTGGATGTGTCGCAGGCGTTGCTCGCTCACTTCGCGGCGAGGTTGTTTGAGCACCCTCACCGAGGCGGCGACCATCGTGAACATCAGCAGTTGGATGGCGATGGTGAACACCAGCGCCAACAGCCCCAGGTTCGCGACCACCTGGCCGGTCCACCCCCCGACAAGAAAGCCCGAGAACGCGAGCATCAGGCGAGGCGAGTGCCAGGAAGGAGCACAGGAGCGTCTCGATCAGTCTGAGCGGACTCTTGTCGAGACACGGCCAGGGGATGGCGGCTGGCCTCCTCGACCAGACTGCGGAGTCGGCTGCGAACTCGTTCGCTCGGATGCCGTTCTGCAGCCTGTCGGATCAGCAGGGAGTAGCCCTGGTTCTCGACGAGTGCCCGTAGGTGTCTGAACGTATGGGCCACGGTCAGCTCGTCATCGCTCGCCAGGTCGTCGAGCCCGCCCTGGACCAGAGCCGTCTGGAGTGCGACCGCGGCGGCCTGGGCGACCCGATGATCCTCGGACGCACACAAGGTCGACAGCGCGTCACGCCCTCCGGGAATTCGCCCGATGGAAGCAGCAGCCCGAGTGCGTACCACGTGGTCAGGGTCGGAGAGCAACGCGGCCAGTGGGCCGATGGCCGAGGGATCCGACGCGCTGCCGATGGCCGCGGCGGCACTCGACCGCACATAAGTGTCGGGGTCGTCCAGACACATGGTCAGCGATTCGACCGTGAGCGGGGAGGGGATCTTCGCCAGCTCCCTCACCGTCGCCAAGCGCACGGCGGGTTGCTGGGAGCTGCTCAGCACCTTCGACATGACAACGGCCGCGTCGGTCGGGTCGCAGCAGTACGAGGTCACCTTCACCAACGAGGGGGTCGGCTGATTCCGGAGGGCATTCAAGACGTGGGGTCCGGCGTCACGGCCCAGTCCGGCGACGAGCTCGATCAGGGTTGTGGTATCGGTCTCGGGTTCGTTGACCAGCATGCGCACCAACGCCGGCGCAGCGTCGGGTCCAGCGAGGGTCGCCCACGATGTCGCGGCCGCGTTGCGCACTGATTGATCGTCGTCGCGCATGGCGATGAACAGGACTTCGCGTGCGTCGGGAAGAGCGAGAGCTGCCAACTGCGCCACTGCGCGCGTGCGCTGAAGCTGCTGGCCGATCGTGGCCCGCTGCATCACGTACCGGTTGAGCGCTGTTCGCGAGATGATCCGACCCAGGGCGAAACGGTCTTCGATCGGCAGTTCCCGACCGAGCGACTCCGCCGCATCCAACAGGACTGCACGCCTGGCACGTGAACGGGCGGCCGCTTTGATCTCACGGCTCGGCCCGTCGACCTGACGTTCGAGCAGGTCGCTGAGCAGGAGGCGGAAATGGAGTCGTAGCTGGTGGCGTCGGCGGCTGCGGAGGCGTCGGTAGGCCCGGCCGATGGTGTTGCCGATCGAGCCGAGGGCGATCAAGGCCACGAGGACGACGATCGTCGTCGGTAACAACGCAGCGAACTCTGGTGCGATCACGGATGCCGGTCCCTTTGTCGGCTGTCCGAACTTGTACCTACTGCGCCGACGAATACAACGTCGGCGTCTCTCGCACCGGCGAGAGGGGCCATTCGGCCCTATTTCTCGCTACACGCGAAGGAGCCACCGGCCTAGGCCGGTGGCTCCTTCAAAGACCTGCGTTAGTGCTAGATCACTCGGACGTTCTGGGCCTCTTCGCCCTTGCGGCCAGGAGCCACGTCGAACTCGACCTGCTGACCCTCGTCGAGGGACTTGTAGCCGTCGCCCTGGATGTTGGAGAAGTGAACGAACACGTCGTCGCCACCCTCACGGGAGATGAAGCCGAAGCCCTTCTCGGCGTTGAAGAACTTCACAGTACCTGTAGTCAAGACATTACTCTTCTCTAAATAAATGCAAGGATCCAAGTGATCACGAGCAACCCACAGCGTAGCCGCCGTGATCCCCCGATGGTTCACGACTGCGGAAAAAACCTTCCCGCGGCGTATTCTCGTGCCGGCGACGACGACGATCCGGCACCGATGCCGGCCAGAAGGGGATGACGGAATGGCCGGGGGCCTGGTAGCGCTGCTCGACGACGTGGCTGCACTTGCCAAACTGGCCGTCGCCTCGATCGACGACGTTGGTGCGGCTGCGGGCCGGGCGAGCATGAAGGCGGCCGGTGTGGTGGTCGACGATGCGGCGGTGACTCCGGCCTATGTCCAGGGCCTCGCCGCTGAACGCGAGCTTCCCATCATCCGCCAGATCGCCACCGGCTCGATGCGCAACAAGCTGGTGTTCATCCTCCCCGTGGCCATTCTGTTGAGCCAGGTGGCACCACTGCTGGTGGAGGTCATCCTCATGTGCGGCGGTACGTACCTCTGCTACGAGGGGGCCCACAAGATCCTGCACGCATTGCGACCCCACCACGGTGCCACCGTCGCCGAGGTCCCGGCGGTAGCCATTGGTCCCGAGGTCGAAAAGGCCACCATCTCAGGCGCCATCCGCACTGACTTCATCCTCTCCGCCGAGATCATGGTGATCGCTCTCAAGGAGGTCATCGACGAGCCCCTCCTTTCGCGCATCATCATCATGGTGATCGTGGCGGTGGCGATCACCGTGGTGGTCTACGGCGTGGTGGCCGCCATCGTGAAAATGGACGACGTAGGCCTCGCCCTCGCCCAGCGCGAGTCTGAGAGGGCCAAACGCATGGGCCGCCTGTTGGTCCGAGCCATGCCGATCGTCTTGGCGTGGCTGTCTCGCATCGGTGTGGTGGCCATGCTCTGGGTCGGCGGCCACATCCTCCTCGTCGGCAGCCACGAACTCGGTTGGCATTGGCCCTACGACCGGGTCCACGACCTCGAGGTTTGGGTTGCCGACACGATCGTGTCCAACGGCGCTCTCACGTGGCTCACCAACACCGCGGCTTCAGCGGTTGTGGGTCTGGTGGTAGGGCTGGTGGTGGCCCAGGTGGTCGAGTTCGTCGGGTCGAAGCGCAAGGCCAGCACGGCCGTCAGCTGACCGCGGCCCCCAATCGATCATGAGGCTGGTTCGGTTGTGCTCCTGCCGACGGGCTCGCGTTGTTGTGAGGTAGCCTCGGCCCCATGGCGGATCGAGTGCTACTGGAACCATGACCACGTTCTTCCTCATCACCGCGGCACTCGGCTTCGGCTTGCTGTTGTTGGGGCTGGTCGTCGACGACTTCCTCGACTTCATGGACGGCGACGGAGGGGTGCTCTCGGCGCCGGTCATCGGAGCGTTCCTCGGTGCCTTCGGCGTGGGCGGATGGGCTGCCACCAGCATCACCGGCAACGTGTGGATCGGCCTCATCGCCGCGGGGGGAGCCGGCGTCGTCCTCGGCTGGATGGCTCTGCGTCTGTCGCTGTCTCTCATCGACATGCACACCGATGCCACCCCCACCAGCAACGACTACATCGGCCAGATCGGGCGGGTGGTCACCCCGATCTTCGGCGCGAGCAGCGGCGAGGTCCTCATTCGGATGGGTGGCAGCCCCATGAAGCTCACCGCCCGCGCCGACACTGACCTCGCCCTTGGCACCCAGGTCATCGTCATCGAGGTTCTCAGCACCAATGCGGTGCGCGTCATCAGCGCCGAGCTCGGCGAGTAGCCCCAAGCCAGCCCCAGCATCCATCCCAGTCAGTTAGGAACATGCAATGAACGTTCTCCTAGTCGCTCTGGCCGCCGCCGTCGGCCTCATCGTGCTGGTGGTCGCCTTCCTGCTCAGCCGCATCAAGGTGGCAGGCCCCAACGAAGCTTTCATCGTCACCGGCCGCAAGGGCCGCCCGGTCACCAACCCCGAGACCGGCGAGATCACCACCGACCTGTCAGGCCAGAAGGTGGTCATGGGGGCGAGCGTTTTCGTGCTGCCGTTTGTGCAACGCCTCGAATCCCTCTCCCTGTCGAGCCGCCAGATCAGCGTGGCGGTCAGCTCGGCTGTGTCGGCCAACGGCATCCGTTGCTCGCTCGAGGGTGTCGCCATCGTCAAGGTCGGCGGCACCGAGGATGCAGTGCGGGCGTCGGCGCAACGCTTCCTCGGCCAACAGGGTGAGGTCGACCGCTTCACCACTGAGGTGCTGGCCGGTTCGCTACGTTCAATCGTCGGTCGCCTGACGGTCGAGGAGATCATCC
>CAZEFG010000138.1:0-6578 GCA_964511355.1 uncultured Iamiaceae bacterium | reverse complement strand
GGGGCGCCTCGGCTATCGACAGCACCGGAGCGAAGCACACGTCGGTGCCCTCCATGATCTGGCACCACTCGTCGCGGGTCTTGGTACGGATCACCTCGGCCAGGCGGACCTTGAGCTCCGGCCAGCGCGACCGGTCCATCTGAGCAGCGAAATCAGCTTCGTCGTTGAGACCGGTGAGCTCGAGCAACTGGTTGTAGAACTGCGGCTCGATGGACCCGATCGAGATGTACTTGGCGTCGGCGCACTCGTAGGTGTCGTAGAAGTGGGCGCCGGTGTCGAGCAGGTTGGTGCCCCGCTCGTCGTTCCAGACGCCCATCGCGGTGAAGGCGTGGAACATGGTCATCAGCACCGCCGAGCCGTCGACCATGGCGGCGTCGACCACCTGGCCCTGTCCGCTTCGTTTCGATTCGAGCAGGGCGCACACCACCCCGAAGGCCAGCATCAGGCCCCCGCCGCCGAAGTCGCCCACCAGGTTGAGAGGCGGCACGGGCGGACCACCGGCGCGGCCGATCGGTTCGAGCGCCCCGGCCAGGGCGATGTAGTTGATGTCGTGGCCCGCGGTGTGGGCGTATGGCCCTGTCTGGCCCCAACCGGTCATGCGGCCATAGACCAGGGCCGGATTGCGAGCCAGGCAGTCGTCGGGGCCGATACCGAGGCGCTCGGCCACCCCGGGCCGGAAGCCTTCGATGAGTGCGTCGGCGTCGGCGACAAGGTCGAGCACCAGCGCCTGACCGTCGGGATGCTTCAGGTCGACCCCGATCGAGCGACGTCCCCGATTCAACACGTCGGCCGGAGGAGCGTCAGGATCGCCGCCCCGTACGGCTTGGGCCCGGTCGACCCGGATCACCTCTGCCCCCATGTCGGCGAGCATCATGGCGCAGAACGGGCCTGGCCCGATCCCGGCGATCTCGATGACCTTGACTCCTGACAACGGGCCCATTTCGCATCCTTGTTTCGTCGTTTGGGGCGTCAGCCGGGTCCCCCGCCGTCGACGCCCCCTGGTGCGGCCACGATAACGTCGGCGCCACCGTGGCCGACCATCCGATCCATCGAAACGCATTCACCGATCTCACCGCCCGCCAACTGCACGACATCGTGAGGCTGCGCATCGATGTCTTCGTGGTCGAACAGGACTGCGTCTATCCCGACCTCGACGGGCGCGATCTCGAAGTCTCGACCGAGCATTGCTGGATCGAGGTCGGCGGCCAGGTGGCTTCCTACCTGCGGGTGCTCCGCGATCCCGGCGACTGGTGGCGTATCAGCCGCGTGGTCACCCACCCCGACCACCGCGGCCACGACCTCGCCAGCACCCTCATCAACGCGGTGTTGTCCACCATCGGCCGTCCGGTGGTCCTCCACGGCCAATCCCGCCTCACCGAGTGGTACTCGGGGTTCGGTTTCGCAGCCGAGGGCGAGGAGTTCCTCGAAGACGGGCTTCCCCACCGACGGATGGTCCTGGCCCCCTGACACCAGGCTCCGAAGGGTCGACCTCTGACCCACGCTGTCGATACCGCGCGGTAGGGTCGGGCACCCTCGGCCTGTTCGCGATGTCAGGAGTCCGATAGTTGCCCGCCAGCCAATACCGCCTCGTCCGTTGGTTGATCCCCGTCTTGGCCCTGGTGCTGCTGGCGGGGGCCTGCACCGACGACGGTGAGGCAGCAACTACCAGCACCACCGCGCCCGTCACCTCAACCGATCCGGCCACCGACGAGACGCCCGACGACACCGATGATGAGGGCGCACCGGATGGCCCGGCCTGGCCGGAGCCGGACTGGTCAACCGTTGATCCCGACGCCGCGGGCTTCGATGTGGCTCTGCTCGACGACCTCGCCGAACAGGCGGGCGAAGGCGGCTCGGACTGTCTGGTCGTGACCCGCGACGGACAGTTGGTGGCCGAGTGGTACTGGAACGACACCGATGCCCTGTCTGAGCGCGAAGCGTTCTCGGTCACCAAGTCGATCACCTCGACGTTGGTGGGCATCGCCCAGGAGCAAGGTCACCTCGACATCGAGCAACCCGTTTCGGACTTCATCACCGAGTGGGTCGGAACTCCGAGCGAGGCGGTGACCATCCGCAACCTTCTCACCAACGATTCGGGGCGCTTCCAAACCGCCGAGAGCGACTACGTCCAGATGGCAGTCCATGAAGCCGACAAGACGGCCTACGCCATTGGCCTCGAACAGCAGCACGACATCGGCACGGTCTGGGTCTACAACAACGCCGCCATCCAGGTCCTCGAGGAGGTGCTCCAGCGCGCCACCGGGGTCGAGATGGCGGAGTACGCCCGCACCGAGCTGTTCGAGCCGTTGGGCATGGAGTCGTCGATCGTCACCGACCCCGCCGGGAACACCCTCGCCTTCATGGGCGCCCAGATGAGCTGCCGCGACATGGCCCGCTTCGGCCTTTTGTTCCTGCGCGACGGCGAGTGGAACGGCGAGCAGGTAATCCCCGCCGACTGGGTGGCCGAGGCCACCAGCCCGTCGACCGAACTGAACTCGGCGTATGGCTACCTGTGGTGGCTGGTCGGCCAGGGTGGCGATACCGCCGTCGAGACCGCTCCCGGACAAGGGGCCATACCCGCCGATGGGTTGCCGGCCTATGCGGCCCTGGGCCTCGGCGGACAGGTCATCGTGGTTATCCCCGAACACGATCTGGTGGTGACCCGCCTGGGCAACCCTCAGCAGAGCACCTTCAGCCTGCTCAGTGTGCTCGGCACCCTCCAGAACGACCTGGTGGTCGACTAGACGCTCTGCGAACGCTCCCGGTTCTGGGCGCGGGGTTCGGGACCCAGCAAGGCCATGAGGTCGGCGGCGATATCGGGGCTGCGTTCGATGAAGCTGACCGCACTGACAACAGCGGCGATGGTGGCCTCTGACAACGGGACCGCGGCCAACCGGGCATTGGCCCGGAACTTCGACACCAAGGACTCATCGGTCAGGGGATCATCGATTCCGCCTGGTGCCACCGCGGCAACCTCGTGGCGGGCTCCGTCGGTGGTGGTGATCATCAGGCGGGCCCGGGTGGCCGCCCCTGGTGAGTCGTCGGGGTCGATCTCGTATCGGACCTTGTTGGCCATCTCCAGCACCGCCGGGTCGGCCAGGGCCGCCGACTCGAAGGCATCGAGGCCCACCTCGCCGTGCACCAGCGCCTGGGCCACGGTGTAGGGGATGCTGAACTTGGCGTCGATCGCGGTGGCCGGCGAGCGGCGCTGTTCGGCCGGTTCGCACAACATGTGATTGAGCGATGACCCCACCACGAGGACATCGTCGATCTGCTGAGCAACGACCCCGGCGGCGCGGTGGGCCAACGCCGCCCGGATGGCGGCGTGGGTACCGCGACAACTCGGCCACGGCTTGAAGGCCACGTTGGCCCCTTCGTACCTCTCCCCCAGGTCGCTGATCAGTTTTGCGCGGTCGTAGCTTCCCGCGGCGTACAGGGCATACAACCCCGACTCGCCTTCGAAAGGCGCGTCGAAACCGGCCACCCCGGCCTGGGCCAAGCGGGCCGCGAGGACCCCCGCGCTGGCTCCGAATCCGTCGCGCACCCCCCGCACCACCGACCGGGCCCCTCGGGTCATCTCGGCGGTGCCGGTGACTTGAGCCAAGGTGAGCGACAGGGCATCGAGGGTGGCCTCGGGCCCGAGGCGCAGGATTCGGGCCGCGCCGGCGGCTGCGCCGAACGCCTGGAGGATGGGCGGCGGGTACCAGCCAAAGCGGGCCGGATCCTCCCGCAAGGCCAACCCCAGGCGACACACCAGGTCAGACCCCACAGCAATGGCCGCCAGGACTTCGGCCCCGCTCGCCCGTTGGGCCTCGGCCAGAGCCAGAACGGCAGGGATGGTCTGGGCATTGGGGTGCACCAGGGCGGTGTCGTGGGCGTCTTCGTAGTCGAGAGCATGAGCGAAGGCACCGTTGGCCAGGGCTGCCGCGCCAGGCGGCACCCGCGCCGCGAACCCGACGATGGTGCTGGTGGGTTGGCCTCCATCAGCGATGGCGATCTCGGCGAAGGCCCGGCATCCCTCGCCCATGGTTGAGGCCGCCAGCATCACCCCCAGGGCGTCGAGGAGCGACCGGCGAGCGGCATCGAGCGCGTCGAGCGGTATCGACTCCAGCGAGACGGTGGCCACGTGGTGGGCGATCCGGTGTGACAGGTGCGAAGGATCGTCGGGTGCGCTCACCTGGCCGCACCCACTCCGTCGATCACCAGTTCGTCGCCGTCGACGGTGAAGCGGCCGTTGAGCTCGGCCTGGGCGGTCATCTCGACCAGGTACTCGTGAACCTCGTCGAAACGGGGGTCGTCGGCCACCAGGATCTGAGGCACCGAGTCGAGCCCGACGTAGGTGGGCAGCAGCGCCACCCGCCGCAGACCCTCGGCGCCCAGCTCCAGCTTGGCCACCACCGTGCGCCGCGAGTCGGCGGGAAAGTTGTAGGAGCTGTCGAAGTTCGGCACCCACTCGGGGTGCAGGCCCTGGATCTCGCGGAAGCCGGGGCTGGCGGCATGGGCGGGGTCCATGTGCAGGTCGACGGCGAAGTTGCAGAGGCTGTGGATGATGGGCCGCCCCCGGTGGACCTCAACTCCTTTGAGGATGTGGGCGTGGTGGCCGAGCACGGCATCGGCCCCGGCGTCGATGGCGGCTCGACCCACTTGGCGCTGGTAGTCGGCGATGACCGCCGGGATGAAATGGATGCCCCAATGCAGCGACACCAGCACCACGTCGGCCTGGGCGCGGGCGGCAGCCACGTCGGCTTCGAGGGCGGCCAGGTCGCCGTCGTGGGCGAAGGTGCGGATGCGGGCGGGGGTGCCGGGCTGGTCGTGCTCGATCTGCTCGTAGTGGGTGAAGGCCCGCATGGGCGCGCAGCCCGGCCGGTTGACCTCGGCCCAGTAGTTCATGGGCAGGATCGAGCTGTAGGCCAGGAACGCCACCCGCACCCCTGAGCGCTCGATCACCACCGCCCGCCGAGCGGCGGCGATGTCGGCCCCCACCCCCACCACCGCCAGGCCTGCGCTCTCGAGGGCGGCGATGGTGTCGAAGAATCCGTCGGGTCCCCAGTCCATGCAGTGGTTTCCGGCGAAGGAGACGACGTCGAAGCCGGCGCGAGCGAAGGCGTGGGCGGTGGCGGGCGGGGTCCGATCGGTGTGCCGCGCCTGAGGCAGGCGGGTACCTCGCTCGGTGAGGTTGATCTCAAGCTGTCCGAAGGTGATGTCGGCACCGCGCAGCGCGTCGGCGGTGTGCACGAACAGGCTGTCGGGATCGGGGCGACTGGGAGTCAGGTCGCCCACCGCCATCACCACGACGGGGTCGATCGGTTCGGTTCCTGCTGCCAACTCAGCTCCCGTTGCGGGGACGGGCGACCCCGGTGACCGGGTTGGGGTAGTGGAACGGCGGCACGAACGGCTCGGGGTAGGGCTGGTAGTCGATCGACGGCGGACGGTCGGGCGGATGTTCCTCGTTGACCCCCGACATGGGCATGGCGGTCTTGCCCCATCCGTCGTCGTAGGGGGAATAGAAGGTGGCGAACCAGTGCAACGAGGAGATCTTCCACACCCCGCTCTCACGCCGGTAGGTGTTCTCGTAAGGCCCTTCGGCCCAGAACGCGCCCCGACCCATCCATCCCGCCTGGATCAGGGCCCGCCACCGCCCGCTGGCCTGGTCGGGGCCGGGCCCCATGGTGACCACACCCTGCAGGTTCATGTGGTTGTAGAGCTGGCCGCGGTTGAGGCCTATGTGGCCACGTCCGAGGAGCTCCCGGAACAACACCATGGCCTGGTCGCGCCCCACATACACCCCGCGGCCAGCGATCTCGACGGTGCAGTCGTCGGTGAGCAGATCGACGGCGTCGTCCCACAACGCCTTGTCGAGGTAGTAGCCGTAGGCCCGCTGAAGCCGCTCGATGGCCTGCACCGAGCGAGCCTCATCGAGTTCGCGCTCGACCCGTTCGAGTCGGTTGGTCAGCGCGTCGACGACTTCGGAGAATTGTGCGGGGTCCATCCCCGCAGCCTAATAGATGACGCCTAACCGTCGACCTGCGCGATTGCAGTCATACGTATAGGGGTCGAATCCTTAGCTACCCGCAACCGCGGCGGCCTCGCGGTCCTGGGCGACCACGTCGAAGCTCAGATAGTCCTCGCCGGTGTCGGTCCAGTCCTCGAACTGGGTGACCCCGATGGTGTCGAACCGCTTGCGGAGCCAGCCGTCGTTGGCGTCGAGGAGGCCGAGCTTCTTGCAGTTGGGCACGATCTTGGAGAAGAGGAGTTGCTGGAACGGGTCCTTGTTCTTCTCTTCGTCGGGCTTGTCGAAGATGCGAATCGCCTGGCGCACGTCGACGCCCATCTCGTCCCACACCTCTTGCTGCAGGAACCGGTTGCGCATGCGGATGGCCGCCTCGAAGGCGAACTCCTGGCGGTCCATCATCTCGGCGTCGCTCAGGCCCTCGTAATACTCCTTGAGCGACAGCACACCAAAGGCCACATGGCGAGCCTCGTCGCTCATCACATACCGCAGAAGCTTCTTTAGCAGCGGGTCCGACGTGGTCTGCTGCGCCAACCCGAACGCAGCGAGGGCGAGACCCTCCACCATG
>CAZEFG010000137.1:0-6633 GCA_964511355.1 uncultured Iamiaceae bacterium | reverse complement strand
ACCCTCGAGCGCGCCAAGGGCTACTACGGCAACAAGAGCCGGTCCTACCGCGCCGCCAACGAGCAGGTCATGCACTCGTTGCAGTACGCCTACCGTGACCGCAGGGCACGCAAGGGCGAGTTCCGCAAGCTCTGGATTCAGCGCATCAATGCAGCCTGCCGCAACCACGGGATCAGCTACAGCCGTTTCATCGCCGGCCTGCGTCTCGCCGAGATCGATGTCGACCGCAAGATCCTTTCCGACATCGCCGTCAGCGACGACGCAGCCTTTGGTGCTCTAGTCGATGCCGCCAAGGCTGCCCTTGCGGCCGAGGCGCCCGACGCCGCCGCGTCGTAGATCACCCGGTGACGGCGCTGGCCGCGTCCAACCATCGAATCCGTCGCCTGCGGCGCCTCTCGGGGCGCCGCAGTGCGCGTATCGACCAGCGAGCCTTCCTTCTCGAAGGCCCGACATTGGTGGCTGAGGCTTTGGCTGCCGGTGCTGCCCTAGAGGGTCTGTATGTCGACGAAGAAGCCGCCGCCGAGGCAGCCGACATCGTCGCCGAGGCAATGCGGCAGTCGGTTGCGGTTCATTCGGTAGCGGCAGGGGTGCTCGTTGGGATCACCGACACGGTCACTCCCCGGGGCCTGTTGGCGGTGGCCCCCATGCCCGATCACCGTGTCGAGACGGTGATCGCAGGTGCTCTGGCAGATGCCCGGCCACTCTTGGTGTTGATCGACGTGCGCGATCCGGGCAACGTCGGAACCATCATCCGCGCCGCCGACGCCTCGGGAGTTGCTGGCGTGCTGTGCTCGGCCGGTACCGCCGACCCGTGGTCGCCCAAGGTGGTGCGATCATCGGCCGGCACCGTACTCAACGTTCCGATCTGCACCGGGCTCGAAGGCGCCGAACTCCTCGACTGCTTGTCCGAGCGCAATGTCCCGACGGTGGCGACCGTGGTCGTCGGCGGGGTGGCCTACGACCAGGCCGAATTGGCTGGCACCGTTGGCCTGGTGATGGGAAACGAAGCCAGCGGCCTGGCCACTCCGGTCGTCGAGCGTCTCGATCAGAAGGTCACCATTCCCATGGAAGGTCGGGCCGAGTCGCTCAACGTGGCCATGGCCGCGTCGGTGTTGTGCTTCGAGGCGGCGCGGCAGCGTCGAGATCGGCATCGGCCACGTCCCGGCGACGCCCAAACTGATTGGACGTCGCCCCCCACTGACGACAAGGTGAACACGCCATGATCGACGAACTCGAGCGCATCACCAGCACCGGCACCGAGCGGATCGCTGCGGCCAGCACCCTCGACGAGTTGCAAGCGGTCGATGCCGATCTGCTGGGCAAGAAGTCGACCCTCACCGCTCTCAAGCAGAAACTGGGGTCGCTTGAGCCGGATCAACGCCGCCAAGCAGGAGCTGCGCTCAACCAGGCCCGAGAAGCGCTGACCCAGGCCGTCGCGGCCAAACGTACCGACCTCGATGCGGTGGCCCGTCGTGAGCGAATGGAAGCCGAACGACTCGACCTCACCGAGGTCATCGACGCGCATCAACTGGGCCATCTCCATCTTGTGACCCAGGCCCACGACGAACTCGAGGACACCTTCGTCGGGATGGGCTTCACGGTGGCCGAAGGGCCCGAGATCGAGACCGAGTGGTACAACTTCGGCGCCTTGAACTTCCCCCCTGGGCATCCGGCCCGCGCCATGTACGACACGCTCTATGTCGACTTCGGCGCCCCCGAGTCAACCCTGTTGCGGACCCACACGTCCCCGGTGCAGATGCGGGTGATGGAACAGAACGAGCCGCCGATCTATGTGGTCTGCCCGGGCCGGGTGTACCGCTCCGACACCCCCGACGCCAGCCACATGCCGGTGTTCCACCAGATCGAGGGTCTGGTGGTCGACCGGGGCATCTCGATGGCCGACCTGGCGGGAACCCTCGAAGCATTCACCACGGCCTACTTCGGCGGCGAGATCCACTCCCGTCTGCGTCCCTCGTACTTCCCCTTCACCGAACCATCGGCCGAGTACGACATCACCTGTGTCATCTGCCAGGGCGAGGGCTGCCGAACCTGCTCCCGCACCGGGTGGATCGAGCTCGGCGGCTGCGGGATGGTCCACCCCAACGTGTTGCGCAACGGGGGCATCGACCCAGAGGTCTACACCGGGTTCGCCTTCGGTTTCGGCACCGACCGGCTGTCGCTCATGCGCTACGGCATCGACGACCTGCGCGACATGTTCAGCAACGACATCCGCTTCCTGCGCCAGTTCTAGGAGCATCCCGATGCGCACTGAAATCTCTCGGCGCCTCGGCGCGCGACCCTGCTTGGAGGTCCGGCCATGAAGGTCCTGTTGTCGTGGTTGCAGGAGTTCGCCCCCATCGAAGGCGACCCGGTCGCGCTGGGCGACACCATGTCCGACCTCGGGATGGCGGTCGAATCGCTCGACGTGTTGGGCTCGGGGCTGGACGGGATCGTGGTAGCCCGGGTTCTCGACCTGCGAAGGCACCCCGATGCTGATCGGATCCAGCTGGTCGATGTCGACGCGGGCGACGGCGAGGCGCTTCAGATCGCGTGTGGCGCGTTCAACATGGATGTCGGCGACCTGGTGCCGCTGGCCACCCTGGGCACGGTCATGCCCAACGGTATGGAGATCGCCCGGCGCAAGATGCGGGGCGAATGGTCTAACGGAATGCTCTGTTCGAGCACCGAGTTGGGCCTCGGGACCGACAGCGCCGGAATCATGATCCTCCCCTCCGACGCGGTGCCGGGCACCGACCTCAAGACGGCGCTCGGGATCACCACCGACGTGGTCTATGACCTCGAGATCAACCCGAACCGCCCGGACGCCATGTCCGTTGCGGGGGTCGCCCGCGACCTCGCAGCTCGCCTCAAGGTCCCCTTTGCCATCCCCGAACCTCAGGTCGCTCTGTCTGCTGCGAGCCCGGCCGGAGAACAGGCCAGGGTCGAGATCATCGACGCCGACCTGTGCGGCCGATTCGTGGCGCGGGTCCTCAACGGGGTCACCGTCGGCGAGTCGCCGACGTGGATCGCCAACCGGCTCACGGCTCTCGGGATGCGACCGATCAACAGTCTTGTCGACATCTCCAACTACGTGATGCTCGAACTCGGCCAACCCAACCACGCCTACGATCTGGCCCGCCTCGGCGGGGGAGGCCTGCGGGTCAGGAGAGCCCGGCTCGGTGAGACCCTGGTCACCCTCGACGACATCGAGCGCCGTTTCCAACCTGACGACCTGTTGATCTGCGACCTCGATGACACCGCGGTCGGGATCGCGGGAGTCATGGGCGGCGAGGCCACCGAGATCTCGGCTTCGACCACCGACGTCTTGTTGGAGTTGGCCTGGTTCCAACCCTTGGCGGTGGCCCGCACGGCCCGTCGACTCGGATTGCGCACCGAGGCCTCGGCCCGGTTCGAGAAGGGCACCGACCCTGAGATCCTCGAGGTGGCCGCACTGCGATTCGCCCAACTTCTGGGTGAAACCGCGTCGCTGGCGCCGGGGGTGATCGACGAGCGTGGTGACCAACCATCCCGTGAGTCCGTGCGGGTTCGCACCGCCCGGGCCGCAGCCATCATCGGTGTCGACATCGAACCGGCGGCGGTACGGGGTCTACTCGACCCCATCGGGTTCGAGTGCACGCCCGTGGGTGACGACCACGACGTGTCGATCCCCAGCTGGCGGCCCGACAGCGAGACCGAGATCGACGTGATCGAGGAGATCGCCCGCCACCACGGCTACAGCACCATCCCCACCCGAGTCCCGAGGTCGACCATCAGCGGAGGCCTCACCGAGCATCAGCGGGCGCGCCGCAAGGTGCGCCAGGCGTTGGTGGGTCTGGGCTTCAGTGAGGTAATGCCCTCGCCGTTCCTGGCGCCGGGCGACTTCGGTCGGGCTGGCCTCGTCGGCGACGGCATCCGCTTGGTCAACCCGCTCGTCGCCGAGGAGTCGGTCATGCGGACCTCGTTGCTCCCAGGAATCTGCAAGGTCCTGGCCTACAACGCCTCGCACCGCAACGCCGACATCGCCATCTTCGAACTCGGCCATGTCTTCAATCGGCCCACCGACCCTTCTGCCGATCTCCCCGAGGAGATCGAGCGGGTGGGCGCGGCCCTAGCTGGCTCGGAGGCCCCGGCCGCCGTGGCCGCCTGGAAGGCTCTGGCCGCTCATCTCCATGTCGATGCCGAGCTGGTAAACGACGAGGTCCCTGGCCTGCATCCCACACGGGCCGCTCGCATCGTGATCGACGGCGAATCGGTAGGCATGGTCGGTGAGGTCGACCCCGCGGTGTTGCGGTCGTTCGAGGTGGCGGGACGTGTCGCCTACTTCGACATAGATCTCGGCCGGGTGCTCAGTGCGGCCGGCACGTTGAAACCCTACGATCCGGTTCGCCTGTTCCCGTCGAGCGACCTCGACCTCGCCTTCGAGCTCGACGAATCGGTACCGGCAGCCGCGGTCGGGACCGTCTTGGCCGACGCCGCCGGCGACCTGCTGGTCGAGCTGGAACTGTTCGACGTCTTCCGAGGCGAAGCCGTGGCTCCCGGGCGACGCAGCCTGGCGTGGCGACTCCGCCTCCAGGCCGCCGACCGAACACTCACCGATGTCGATATCGCCGAGGTGCGCACCCGATGCATCGAGGCCGTCGAGTCGGCTCTGCCGGCCAGCCTCCGTAGCTGACGCACCCCCACCCTTCTCGGCTTGGGGAACCTCACGGCCCTAGAACAGCGTCAGGTTCCCCATGCCGCTGGATCAACGCCCGCCCTGAACGCGAAGGTGCCCCGGCCCAATGGGCCGGGGCACCGAGTCAGCTCATTGAGCTTCGTTAGCTACTACTGCTCGATCCAGAGGTTCCGGGACGAGATGTAGCCAGCCACGTTGCCACGGCCAGAGTTGCCCGAGGGCAGGTTGTACTCGGCCACGCCATTGACGTCGTCGCGCCAGCCCATGGTCGACACGTAGCTGATGTGCCACGCGGTCACGACGTCCTCGTTGGCGATCACGTTGATGCGCTCGAGGGCGGCGTAGCGGTCAGCGAAGCTGGTGCCTTCGCGCAAGGTCACCAGTTCCTCGGTGATCTCGTCGTTGGTGTAGTTGGCGAAGTTGGTCACGGTCTCTTCCACCGGGCCGAAGTAGTTCGACACGTAGGCCATCGGGTCGTCGTTGGTGCCCACTCGCCAGCAGGTCACGTCGAAGTCGCCGATGAAGCCGTTGGACACACCGATCACGTTCTGGATCAGCACGGCTTGCTCGACCTGGATGAGTTCGACGTCGATGCCGATCTCGCCCCAGACCGACTGCAGGACCTGCGACATGGCCAACAGCGACGGGTCGCCGGGGCACTGGTAACGCAGGCTCAGCCGCTCACCAGGAGCCTTGCCGTCGGAGCGCTCGGGATCGTCGATGTACTCCTGGAGCAGAGCAGCAGCGGCGTCGAGGTCCTGTCCGGCGGAGCCGATGTAGGCCTCTTCGGCGGCAGCGGAGAACCAGGGGCTGTCGCTGTTGACGAACTGGCTTGCCGGGCTGGTGATGCCGTCGTAGCCCTGGGCAGCGGCGATGTCGTCGGCGCTGGAGGCCATGACCATGGCGGTACGGACACGGATGTCGTCGATGGGCGGCACCACGGTGTTGAACACCGAAGCACCAGCGATGTTGCCCTTCTGCGGGTTCACACCGAATCCGCCCTCGTCAGCCGCTTCGACCAGACGCTTACCGGACTCACCACGGGTGGTCTGGATGATCTGAACGTCGTCGGCGAGGAGGCTCTG
The DNA here is from genome assembly GCA_964511355.1 of uncultured Iamiaceae bacterium. Classification (GTDB taxonomy): domain Bacteria; phylum Actinomycetota; class Acidimicrobiia; order Acidimicrobiales; family SKKL01; genus SKKL01. The sequence goes on along the minus strand of CAZEFG010000137.1, from coordinate 873 downwards.
GATACGGCTGTCCTCGTCGGTGATGGGACGGAACTCGATGGCATCGAGGTAGGGGAGCTTGTTGCCGTCGGCATCGGTGCCCCAGTAGTTCTCGTTGCGCACCAGGGTGAAGCGGTCGTCACGGGTCCACCGCTCGGCCACGAACGGGCCGGTGCCGACCGGTGCGGCACCGAAGGCGTCCTCGTCCATCGCCTCGAAGGCCGTGGGCGACACTGGCATGCCGACCCGACCGGTGAGGAGGTCGGGGAAGGCCGCGTTGGGTCCGTCGAGCTTGTAGACGACGGTGAAGTCGTCGACCTTCTCGAGGCTCACAACGCCTGCAGTGGTGATGGCGCCAGCGGTGAGGGATCCTTCAGCAGTGTGGAGGTTCTCCCAGTTCCACAGCAGGGCGTCGGCATTGAAGTCGGTGTCGTCGTGGAACTGGACACCTTCGCGCAGGACGACGGTCCATTCGCTGAGGTCGTCGTTGGCCTCGATCGACTCGGCGAGGTAACCCTCGAACTCATCGTCGCCGTTGACGACCACCAGCGAGTCGAACACAGCCCGGTCAACCGAAGGGCTGGAGGTGCCTGTGGCGGTGATGCCGGGGATGTAGCCCTCAGCCTCGGCCTCAAGGCCGATCACCAAACGGCCACCGTACTGCGGCTCGCCCGCGTCGTCGGTGGGTTCGGTGTCGTCGGTCGGTGCTGCGGTGGTGGTGGTTCCGTCACCGGAATCGCCACCGTCGTCGTCGCCGCATGCCGCAGCAACGAGCCCGAGTGCGAGCAGTAGCGCGAGTACGCGCCACCACGTTGATCGAGTGGTTGTCATCTGTTGCCTTCCCCCATTGGGTGTTCGCCGGATTGTCGCCACACTCTATGCCACGCGTCACAC
>CAZEFG010000136.1:0-6684 GCA_964511355.1 uncultured Iamiaceae bacterium | reverse complement strand
GATTCCGCATCGACGTGCGCATGCAGCACGAGGCCATGGGCATCGACCTCGACCGTCGTCGGGTGGAGGTACGTGACCACGAGCATCGCCGCAGCATCGAGATCGGCTTCGACGAGCTGGTGATCGCCACCGGGGCCCGCCCGGTCCGGCCGCCCATCCCCGGTATCGACGGCCACAACGTGTTCGGGGTGCAGACCCTCGACGACGCCACCGCCCTGCTCGATGTGGCCCGTGAGCGTCAGGTCCGCAAGATCGTGGTGGCCGGCGGCGGTTACATCGGCCTCGAGATGGCCGAAGCGTTTCTCAACTGGGGAGCCGACGTCACCATCGTCGATGCGGCACCCCAGCTGATGGGCACCCTCGATCCCGACATGGCCGCGCGGATCGTGCCCGAGCTCGAACGGCGGGGCGTCACCGTGCGCCTGGGGGTCGAGGTCACCGGTTTCGAACCTTCCCAGGTGCTCACCGCCGGTGGACCCATCCCCGCCGACCTCGTGGTGCTCGGCCTGGGCGTCGCCCCGAACTCCGCACTCGCCGTCGACGCCGGGATCGATGTCGGTGCCCGCCAGGCCATTCGCGTCGATCGCCGTCAGCGCACCACCAGCGACGGCGTGTGGTCAGCCGGTGACTGCGCCGAGTCGTTCCATCGAGTCAGCCGCCAACCGGTCCACATCGCGCTCGGTACCGTCGCCAACAAGCAGGGCCGGGTTTGCGGGGTGAACCTGGGCGGGGGTTACGCCACCTTCGACGGCGTGGTCGGCACCGCCATCACCCGGGTGTGCGATCTCGAGATCTCCCGCAGCGGGCTCAACGAAGCCGAGGCCGCGGCCGCGGGGTTCGACGCGGTGGCGGTCACCGTCGAGTCCGAGACCAAGGCCATCTACTTCCCAGGTGCGCGGCCCATGACGATCAAGATGCTGGCCGAGCGGCGCACCGGCCGTCTGCTCGGAGCCCAGATCGTGGGCAACGAAGGATCGGCCAAGCGCATCGACACCGTGGCCACGGCCCTCACCGCAGGGATGACCGTCACCGACCTCATCGCCCTCGATCTCAGCTACGCCCCACCCTTCGGTGGAGCATGGGACCCGGTCCAGCGGGCCGCTCTCGCCGCCGAACGCGCCGTCGTCGCTGCCGGTTAGTCCTGTGCACCCCCAACGCCAACAGCTGATCGACGATCGGCAGTTGGCAGGCACCGCCCTGTGCCGGGCTCTCAGCGAGGTCACCGACCGCTGGTTGGCATCGCTGTTCGAAACCACCGTCGATGAACCCCATGGGGTCGCGCTGGTGGCGGTCGGAGGTTACGGAAGGGGCGAGCTCAGCCCCCGCAGCGACCTCGACCTGTTGCTGGTGCACGACGACCGCCCCGACATCGCGGCGGTGGCGGAGGCGCTCTGGTACCCGATCTGGGACGCGGGCGAGAAGCTCGGGCACGCGGTGCGTACCGTCGCCGAGGCCGTCAAGCTGGCCGACACCGACCTCGACACCGCCACCTCCCTGCTCGACTGTCGCCACCTTGCCGGCGATCCGGCCCTCACCGAACGCCTGAAGGACGCGGCCCTCGATCGCTGGCGCAAGCGGGCCAAGCGGTGGCTGGCTGAGCTCTCGACCTCGGTCCGAAAACGACACCAGGAGCGGGGCGAGGTGGCCTTCCTGCTCGAACCGCACCTCAAGGAGGGTCGCGGGGGTCTGCGCGATGTGCACGCCCTGCGCTGGGCCCAGGTGGCCCGCACCGTGCTGCTCGACGACGACGACGACACCTTGGGCACCCATTACTCGACCCTGCTCGCCGCCCGGGTCGAGCTGCACCGGGTCACCGGCCGGGTGGGCGACGTGTTGCGGCTCGAGGAACAGGATGCGGTGGCCACCGCGCTGGGCTACGACGACGCCGATGCCCTGATGCTGGCGCTGGCCACCGCTGCCCGGGCGGTCGCGTGGCGCAGCGACGACACCTGGCGCCGCGTCGACTCCAGCCTGAGCGGACCGCTCGGCCGATTGGTATTGCGCGACCGCAAGCTGGGGGCGGGCCTAGTGGCTCGCGACGGATCGGTAATTGTCACCCCCGACGCTGACCTCAGCGATCCGGTTCTGCCGTTGCGGGCCGCCGCGGTTGCCGCCACCGCCGGCCTGGCCATCGACCGTTCAGGCCTCGCCCGGCTCCGAGAGGTGCCGCCGCTTCCCGAACCTTGGCCCGGCGAGGCCCGCGACCGGTTGGTCGAACTGCTGCTCGCGGGTCGGTCTGCCATCGCGGTGATCGAAGCTCTCGACCACCACGGCCTGTGGACCGCCGTCCTGCCCGAGTGGGAGCAGGTGCATTCCAAGCCGCAGCGCAACGCCTATCACCGCTTCACCGTCGACCGGCATCTCCTCGAAGCGGCCGCCAACGCGGCTGAGCTCGCCGAGCGGGTCGACCGCCCCGACCTGTTGGTAGTGGGCGCTCTGATGCACGACATCGGCAAGGGACGACCCGGCGATCACACCGAGGTTGGGATCGACATGGTGAGCGTCATCGGGGCGCGCATGGGTTTCGACCCCGACGATGTCGATGACCTGGTGCAGATGGTCCGCCACCACCTGCTCCTGCCCGACGTGGCCACCCGCCGCGACCTGTCCGACGAAGGAACCCTGGCGTCGGTGGCCGCGGCCGTCGGCTCGGTGCGGGTGCTGCGACTCCTCGATGCCCTCACCGAGGCGGACTCGCTCGCCACCGGCCCCGCCGCTTGGGGCGAGTGGAAGGCGGGGTTGGTGCGCCAGCTGGTGCAGGCCACCGCGCACCTGCTCGCAGGGGGAGATCTGGCCGAGATCCTGCCGCCCGGCTTTCCCACTCCCGCCGACCATGCGCTGTTGGCCGGAGGTCGTCGTCACGTCGTCGCCGAGGGCAACTTCCTCACCGTGGTCGACACCGACCGGCCGGGCCTGTTCGCCGCCGGCGCAGGGGTGCTGGCGGTCAACGGGCTGGCGGTGGTGGCGGCCAGCGCCTGGTCCGACCAGGGCCGTGCCATCGCCCGGTTCGAGGTGGCGACCGAGGAGGTCGACACCGACGACGGGTCGCGCTGGCAGCGGGTCGAGGCTGACCTGGCGGCCGCCATCGACGGCGACCTCGACATCGACGATCGCCTGGCGCAACGAGCGCGATACACCCGGCCGGTCCGCTTCCGCTCTGCCCATGCTCCTGAACGCACCCGGGTGGTGGTCGACAACGAGGCGTCGCGGGCGGCCACCGTGGTCGAGGTGCACAGCCCCGACCGACCCGGAGTGCTGTACCGGATCACCCGGGTGCTGGCCGAACTCGGGCTCGACATCCGCACCGCCCGGGTCCAGACCCTCGGCGCGATGGTGGTCGACTCGTTCTACCTGCTCGACCGCGACGGCAAGAAGCTCCTCGACGAAATTGCCCAGGAGACCTTGCGCTCGGCCGTGCTCACCGCCCTCGCCCCCTGAGCGGGTTGGTGTTACTCGTTGCGTTGGTCGCGCAGGAAGCGTTCGACCTCTTCGACCAGCGAGACGCCGGTGGGGAACTCGTCGTCCTCGTTGTCGTAGCGCTCTTCGAGCTGGTTGAGGTAGGCCACCGTCTCCTCGTCCTCGCGCACCAGGTCGTCGAGCTGTTGCTCGTACGACAACGTGGCGAGCTGCAGGTCGTCGACCTCGACCGGTGCTCCGAGCATGGTTCCTACCCGCTGCACCAGCGCCAGAGTGGCCTTGGGGGAAGGGGCTCCGGGCACATACGAAGGCACCGCGGCCCACATCGAAGCCGACGGCAGGCCGGCGTCGCGGCACCAGGTGTGCAGCACCCCGGTGATGCCAGTGGGCCCCTGGTAGCGCGACGGATTGAGGTTGAAGCGCGAGGCCACGTCGGGGTCCGACGAACTACCCATCACCGAGGTCGGACGTGTGTGGGGCACCTCGGCGAGGAGGGCACCCAAGGTGATGACCATCGAGACGTCGAGGACCTCGGCGGCCTCGGTGATGTGTCGGCAGAAGGTCTTCCAGCGAAGTTGGGGCTCGGTGCCGAGCATGAGCACGACATCGTGGTCGAGGCCGCTGGGGCTCGCGGCGCTGAACTCGTTGCCGGGCCAGACGATCTGACGCTCATCGAACTGGTCGAGCTCGACGCGGGGACGGGTAGCGGTGAAGTCGAAGAACTCCTCGGCGTCGATCGACGCGATCGGAGCGGCGTCCCACTGGTCGGCCAGATACTCGACCGCCGAGGTGGCGGCATCGCCTGCGTCGCTCCAGCCTTCGAAGGCGGTGATGAGGACGGGGCGGTTCAGGGGCGGCCGATCGTGCCACACGAGGTGCTCCATGGCGCCCACGGTACCGGCTGAAAGTCGGGGTGCCCGTAGGCTGAGCGCCGATGCCACCTGTCGATGACACCCTCGCCACCCTCCTCGACCTCGAACGGATAGACGCCAATGTGTTCCGCGGCCCGCATCCGGGCGAACAGGGCTTCCGGTTGTTCGGCGGGCAGGTGGCCAGCCAGGCTCTACGGGCAGCAGGGGCGACGGTTCCATCCGAGCGAGTGGTCAACTCGCTCCACGCCTACTTCCTGAGGCCGGGCCGGTTCGGCCTTCCGGTGGTCTTCACCGTCGACCGCATCCGCGATGGCGGATCGTTCACCACCAGGCGAGTCGTCGCCACCCAGGACGGCGAGGCGATCCTTAACCTCGATGCCTCCTTCCATGTCGTCGAGGACGGCCCTCGCTATGAGCCGCCGTCTCCGATCGGCGACGTGCCCGACCCCGAGTCGTTGCCTCGCGAGCCCAACCGGCGCGGCCGACACCAGCGCTTCATCGACACGCGTATCGTCCCGCGCCAAGATCCTGACGGCGGCGGTGAGGGCTCCTCGATGCGCTGGGTGCGCTCCGTCGAACATCTGAGCGACGATCCGATGCTGCACGCCTGTGCCATCACCTATCTGTCCGACAGCGGCCTGGTGAGCACCGCCCGCCGGTCGGTGACATCGGAGTCCGAGTTCAACACCGCACCGATCGGACGGTCGGCGATGATGTCGGCCAGCCTTGACCATTGCCTGTGGTTCCACCAGCCCGTCCGCGCCGACGACTGGTTGTTGTACCGGCTCGAACCAGTGGCGGTCATGGGAGCGCGGGGTCTGGCCCGCGGCGAGGTGTGGACGCAATCGGGCCAGCTCGCCGCGACCGTCACCCAGGAGTCGCTGCAACGCCCCCACCAGTCCTCCTGACCGGTCCTCCTGACCTGTCCTACTGACCCGTCCTACTGACCCGTCCTCCCAGGCGACTCCCATTCGCCGGGCCCCGTTACTGTCGGCGGGCGTGACCGACCGAACCACCACCAGGCAAACGAGCCGCCACGAGCGGCTGCTCGGAGCCATCGCGGTGCCCCTTACCATTTGGATCATCTGGCGCACCGCCCACGCTCTGGTGGTGCTGCTGGCGGGCGGCGATGTCGTCGAAGCCACTTTCGGTTGGGACACGAACTGGTACCTGAGCGTGCTCCGCCACGGCTACTCGGTGCCCGATCCGAGCTACCAGGTACAGGCGAACGTGGCCTTCTTCCCCGGGCTGGCCTGGGTGACCCGACCGTTCACATGGCTGTTTCCAGAGAGGACGGCAGTGCTCTTGGTGGTCAACCTGGCGAGCGCCGCCGCCTTCGTGGCGGTGCACGGGGCGGTTCGGGCCGTGGTCGACTCCCGTACGGCCCGCCTGGCGGTCATCGGGTTGGCGCTGTGGCCGATGTCTTTGTTCCTGACCACCTACTACACCGAAGGTCTCTTCATCGCGGCCACCGCCGCGGCGGTGTGGGCGGCCCGTCGCGATCAACCGCTGGCGGCCTACCCGGCGGCGTTCCTGGCCGGGGTCACCCGTTCGGTCGGGTTCGTGGTCGGGCCGCTGCTGGCCCTCGACCGGCTGGTGCGTCTCCGTCGGGTCGACCGGGTGGTCGTGGGCTACGCCCTATCGGGCCCGGTCGCGTTGGCGCTGGTTGCCACCGAGCAGAGTCGACAGGCCGGCGACGCCCTCGGCTTCGCTCACGCCCAAGTGGCCTGGGGAGTTGAACTCGCCGCACCTTGGTGGGCGGTCGGTAAACACTTCAAGTTGCTGTGGGCCAACGGCATCGACCACTTCCACTGGGGAGTGGCCCTCGACTCGGTGGCCATCGTGGTCGTGGCGGGTGCGCTGGTGGTCGCGACCATTCGACTGTGGCGGCGGCGGTCGGCGGTGGCTCTGCTGGGTTGGGGCTGGCTGGCCTGGGCCATGCCGCTGTTCGCCACCATCTCGGTCAGCTTCTCTCGCTACGCCCTGGCGGCCTGGCCCGCCCTGGCCGCTCTCGGCTGGGGCACCACGAGCCGGGCTCGGGTGGTGCGGGTGGTGTTGGGCCTGGGGGCCGCGGCCTGGTCGGTGATGCTCATCCGCTTGTGGGTCGACGGGGTCTGGGTGGCCTGAGCGGCCCCCGCTTCCCATGGCCACAAAACCGAACTGGGCCGTTCACCGCGCGCGCCGCGCGCGGTGAACGGCCCAATTTCGGCACTGATGGTGAAGCTGGATCAGATCCGCTCGACCAGGGTGGCCATGGCCATGCCGCCAGCGGCGCACATGGTCTCGATACCGAACTGGCCGTCGAGGGTCTGCAGGTCGTTGATGAGCGTGGTCATGATCCGGGTGCCGGTGCTGCCGAAGGGGTGACCCAGGGCGATCGCCCCGCCGTGGGGGT
>CAZEFG010000135.1:0-6716 GCA_964511355.1 uncultured Iamiaceae bacterium | reverse complement strand
AGTGTGTTCTCTAATTCCTTGACCAGAACCGCCGGATGCCGGGACATATAACCACATTACATCCCCAAACGCACGTTCGCAACAGGTTTCGACACATTTCCTAGAGTTTCACTTATGGTTCGGCGTCGCCCCAGAAGGGGTCGGAGCGGCGGCGGCCGCGGCGCGAGCGGGGTTCGGCGGGCACGGTGGCCCCAGCGATGATCACCGCGGCGAGGGCCGTGGTTATCGGTACGGCGGCCACCAACCCGATCGAGCCCACGAGCGTGCGCACCACCTCGACCGCGACGGCTTCGCCGGTGATCACCTCGGCGAACGACCGCTGGGCCTGGGTGAACAACAACAGCAACGGCAGCGCGGCACCCGCATAGGCCAGCGCGAGAGTGTTGACCACCGAGGCGATGTGGTCGCGCCCGATGTTCACCGCCCGCCGGTACAGCTCCCAAGCCCCGAACCGCTCGTCGGCCAGCTTCAGCTCCCACACGGCCGAAACCTGGGTGACGGTGACATCGTCGAGCACGCCGAGGGCGCCAATCATGATCCCGGCAAGTAGCAGCCCCCGCATGTCGATCAGCCCCGAGCTGGCTTGCAGGAGCAGGGCCTCTTCGCTGGCCAGGCCGGTGATCGAGGCCAGATCCACGAACAGGACCGACAATCCGCCGGTGATGGCGAGGGCGATGAGCGTGCCGAGCAACGCCACCGCGGTGCGCTGGTTGAACCCATGGGTGAGGAACAGGGCGAGGAAGGCGATGGCCGCCGCGGCGACCAGCGCGACCAGCACGGGAGGTTCGCCGAGCAACAGCGCCGGAAGCAGGAAGACGACGATGATGGCCAGGCTCACCCCGACCGCAGCGAGGGCCCGGATCCCCTTCCAGCGGCCCATGACCACCACCGCCAGGACGAACAGCACGGCCAGGATCCACATCGGCTGCTGGCGCTGGAAGTCGGCGAATTGGTAGGCCAGCTCGGGGGGAGCGTCGGCCAGGTGAGACAGCACGATCCGGTCGCCCCGGTCGAGATGGGGAGATGTGGCTGATGGGAACAGCTCAAAGGTGGCGGTCTCGTTGCGCACGCCACCGCTGGTGACTCGGGCGGTGATCAGCTCGCAGCGCACCGTGTCGGCGTCGCCCACCCCGGCGCACGGCACCAGCTCGACGGAGCTGACCGTCGCCTCCACCAACTCAGCATCGAAGCCGACGTCGAATATCGGTGGGACTCGCTCGCCCGGCCACAACAGCACCAGGCCCACGACGGTGGCCGCCGCAACCAGAGTGAGCATCCCGAACACGATCCCGCGGGTCCGGGGACTGGTGACCACGGCGTCGTCGAGGTCACCGTGGTCATGTGGGGAGATGGAGTGGGAGTGTCCAGTGGCCACGTCCCGAGTCTCGCCGCTGGGACTGCGGCGAGGGTGCACCCGCCCGCCTGGCTCACCCGCCCGCCTGGCTCACCGGTCCGTCCGGACCTTCCCTCAGGAGGGGGCGGCCCGCCAGAGGGGGTAGCGGATGCCGGCCAAGCGATTGATGACCAACCCCTGGAGAACCAGCAGCGCCACGGCCACCATCAGCACCACCAGATGCTCAGGCTCACGCAGGATCCCGAGCGACACGATCAGGGTGGTGGCGCCCGCGGGAGGGTGCGGAACCTTGGCCCAGGCCATCAGGCCCGCGGTGAGCCCCAGCGACAAGGCTGCGGCCCCGACGCGGCCGGCGCTGACCGACGACGCCAGAGCCGGCGGAGCATCGGTGAGTCCGAAGGCGACCAGCGACAGGTAACCGGCACCGGCGCCGATGGCGTGGCCGAAGATCGTGTTGCGAGGCGAAGCTGCCGGGGTCATCGGGGTGTAGAAGAGCAGGAAGGCGGTGGGTCCGAGCGAGGGGAAGATGAACGGGTCGCCGGTGATCAAGGCGACGCCCGCCATGATGCCGATCGAGAGCACCCCGTTGACGAAGGCGAACAAGCCAAGGATGCCGGTCTTGGAGTGGCGCTCGGCCAGGGCGTCGAACCGGAGCCGACGGGCCAGGCCGAACACCACCGCCGCCATGTCGCCACCGATGGGCCCGGGCCGCGCCGGCCCGGTGTGGGGTTCCCGCCGAGGTTCGGTCATCGCAGGTAGCGGTAGAACGCAGCGCTGGCTGCCGCCAGCATCACCGAGAACCCGGCGGTGACCCACACCAGGTTGGTGTCGTGGGCGTGCCAGGCGTCGAGGCCCACCGTGAGCAGGAAGACCTGCAAAGTGATGAGCACCACCACGAACACCCCAACCGCTACCGACGTGTCGCGCGGCGCACGGGGACGGCGGGGGCCGGTGCGGTGTGGGGGCGGCGGCTCGATCATGCGTGGCTCCCGTGGCCCAGGTTCTCGATCGCCCAGATCACACCGTCGCGCTCCTCGATGGCGATCTGGCCCAGCGCCTGCTGGGGTGGCCCGGATATGACCCCGCCCGTGGCGGCGTCGAAGAACCCCTCATGACAGGGGCATGCGAGCTCGGAATCCTCGGGCACGAAGTACACGACACAGCCGAGATGGGTGCACTTCTGGCTGTAGGCCCGCAGCTCGCCGCCGGGCAGCCGCAACAGGATGGCGGGGTCGGCGTTGGTGGGGAACTTGAAGATGTGGGCCGACCCTTCGGCCAGTTGGTCGGCGGCGATGACGGGTCGAGGTTCGCCCGGGTTGACCGTCCGAAGAGCCGACCAGATGGCCACCCCCACGTTGCCGACGGCGAACCCGCCGGAGGCGAGCACCAGGTAGCGGACGAACTCGCGGCGGGTGACCTCGTCCTCGCCAGCCGAGCTGACCGGGAAGTCCTGTCGCCAGACCGGGTCGTCAGTGTCGAGTTTCGGTTCGTCGTATCCGCTCACGACGGGGAACCTCCTCGGTCGAGGTCGGCGGTGGCACCGGGAGCTGCCGGGGTGTCGATCCCGAAGGGGTCATCCAGCCAGTGTTTGGTGGTGGGAACCCCGGTGACATCGACGGGCCCGGCCTGGTTGGCGACGGTGTGGACCTTGGTGGTGACGTGCTGGTTGCCGAACCACCATTCGTTGACCAGGGTGCCGCTGCGGGTCTCCTCGAACTGCTCGCGGGTGCCGAACCACAGCGCCTGGCTGGGGCACACCGAGGCACACATCGGGGCCAACCCGACCGAAGTGCGGTCGTAACACATGTCGCATTTCATCATCTGGTCGATGCTCGACATGTACTTCGGAACCCCGAACGGGCAGCCGACCACACAGTTGGAACACCCGATGCAGCGGGGCTTGAGCGACGACTGGACCACGCCGTCCTCGTTCTGCTTGATGGCGTCGGCCGGGCAGACGTGGGCGCAGGTTGGTTCTTCGCAGTGCATGCACACCATGGGTGCGGTCTGGGTGGTGGCGGCCCGGTCGAGGACGTCGAGGTGGATGAGCGAGGTGCCCCGGTGGGTGCCGCACTCGGCGCACGCCTGCACGCACGCCTCGCAGCCGATGCAGCGACTCTGGTCGATGACGAAGATCTTGTCGCCGAGGGTGGCCTGCACCCGCCGCTCCGGCGGTCGCCGATTGAGGGTCACCGGAACGCTGGTCACGTGAGATCCATCTCCCGGTGATCGACCACCCCGTGGCCGGTGGCGACCCGTTCGAGTCGCACTGCCGACACCTTGTACTCGGGGATCTTCGACACCGGGTCGAGGGCCCGATTGGTGAGCTGGTTGGCCGCTTGTTTGCCGGCCCAGTGGTAGGGGATGAACACGGTGTCGGGCCGGATGGTCGATACGACCTTGGCGGGTAGAACCATCGAGCCTCTCCGCGATGTCACCCGCACCTGGTCGCCGTCGGTTATGCCGTGCTCTTCGGCCAGGCGGGGGTGGATCTCGCACAGCGGCTCGGGGTACTGGGCGACCAGCGGCCCGATGCGTCGGGTCTGGGTGCCCGAGAGGTACTGGCTGACGACCCGGCCAGTGGTGAGCCACACGGGGTACTCGGAGTCGACCACCTCGGCCGATTCCCGGAACGGCACTGCCACGAACCGGGCTTTGCCGTCGGGATGGGCGAACTTGCCGCCCTCGTAGAGCCGTTTGGTGCCGGGATGGTCCTCGGTGGGGCAGGGCCAGAACACGCCGAGCTCCTTTTCGATCCGGTCCCAGGTGATGCCGGCGTAGTCGGCGGTCCCGCCGCTGGAGGCCACCCGCAACTCCTCGAACATCTCCTCGGTGCTGGTGTAGGGGAAGTAGTGCCCCTTGCCCAGCCGCTTGGCGATGTCGAGCAGGATCTCCCAGTCGAGGCGGGCTTCCCCGGGGGGCGCCTTCGACGGGTTGAGCTTGATCACCCGGCCCTCGACGTTGGTGGAGGTGCCTTCATCCTCTTCGTGCAACGAACCGGGGAGCACCACGTCGGCGTGGAAGGCGGTCTCGGACAGGAAGAAGTCGATCACCCCGTAGAACTCGAGTTTGTCGAGCGCTCTCTTGGTGAACTCCGTGTCGGGCAGCGACACCACCGGGTTGAAGCAGATCGACAGCATGCCCTTGATCTCACCGCGGTCGATGGCCTCGACGATCTCCTGGGCGGTGAGGCCCTTGCCGGGAATCTCGTCGACGTCGCAGCCCCAGACCGAGGCTATGTACTCGCGGTGTTCGGGGTTGGTGATGTCGCGGTTGCCCGGGAGCTGGTCGCACTTGTGGCCGTGCTCGCGTCCGCCCTGGCCGTTGCCCTGGCCGGTGATGGTGCTGACGCCACAGCCCGGCTTGCCGAACTTACCGGTGGCCAGGCCGAGGTTGATGCACGACAGCACGTTCTCGACGCCCTTGCTGTGGTGCTCGATGCCCCTGGCGTGCAGCAACATGCCGGTGGCCGAAGTGCCCCACAGCTCGGCGGCCTCCTCGATACGGGCCGCGGGCACACCGGTGATCGACTCGCCCCATGCCGGCGTGTAGTCGGCCACCGCGGCGGCGGCCTGGTCGAAGTCGACGGTGTGGTTGGCGATGAACTCGTGGTCGAGCCAGTCGCGTTCGACGAGCACATGCAGGATCGAGCCCATCAGCGCCGAGTCGGTGCCGGGCCGTAAGCCGAGGAACACGTCGGCGGTGCGGGCGAGCGGGGTGACCCGGGGGTCGGCCACGATGAGCTTGGCTCCCCGGTCGCGGGCCCGCCACACGTAGCTGGTGGTGATGGGGGCGCACTCGGCCACGTTGGCCCCGGCGATGAACACGACATCGGCGAGCGGGATGTCGCTCCAGGGGTTGGAGGCCCGGTCGATCCCGAGGGCCCGCTTGTTGGCGGCACCCGCCGACACCATGCAGAGCCGGCCGTTGTAGTCGAGGTTGGCGGTACCAAGCGCCAGCCGGGCGAACTTGCCGACCAGGTAGGACTTCTCGTTCGAGAGCGAGACCCCGGACAACATGGCGAAGGCGTCGGGACCGTGTTCGGCCTGGATGCGCTGGATCTCGGCCACGGTGCGATCGAGGGCGTGTTCCCAGGACACCGGACGGAACCCGTCGGGGTGCGAGGGATCGCGTTCCATGGGCTGCAACAGGCGGTCGGGGTGGGCGTTCTGGAGGTAGCGCTTGACCCCTTTGGGGCACAGCTTTCCCTCGTTGAAGGGGAACTCGTACCAGGGCTCGAACCCCACGACCTCTTCGTCCTGGACCTTGAGGATGATGCCGCACTGCTGTCCACAAAAGCAGCAGTGGGTCTTGACCTGTCGGTCGGGCTCGATCCCGGCGTTCCAGCCGCCGGGGGGTTGGGCGTTGAGGTGAGGGCCGAAGCGATCGACCAGCTCCTCTTCGGTGAGGGGAATGCGGGCCATCAGCCGAAACCTCCGACTCGTTGGGATTGGGCCAGGGCGACGGTGGCCCGCCGGCAGCGGGGGCAGTGGTCCTGGTAATGGGGGCCGTCGCCGTTGGAGTAGTCGAAGCCCACCTGGGGCAACACGATCTTGAGGTCGTCCATCTGAAGCTTGGAGGCAAAGGGCTCGTTGCAGCGGGCGCAGTGCTGTTGCTCGCCTTCGGCGCCTTCCTGCTTGTAGTAGGCGACCCCCACGTTGGCGGGTCGCTGGAAGATGTGGAAGAACTTCCCGAACGGGATGTAGGCGAGGCCCAAGATGACGGTCATGGCGTGGACGGTGTTGAGGAAGATGTAGAAGCGGCCCTCCATCCACAGGCTCGAGACGGTGAGGGCGAGGCCGGTGACCGACACGGCGAACAACCCGGCGAGGGCGATGAAGTCGTTGGCGCGCTCGATGGCCATGGCCCCGATGTCGCGGAAGCGCCGCGACAAGAAGATGAAGACTCCGCCGAGGACGAGGAAGGCCGAGACGTTGAGCCCGTGGAACAGCATCCAGCCGAGGAACGACCGGCTGTCGAAGGTGAACGTGCCGATGGGGCCGATGTAGGTCTGGTAGATCCGCCCGTTCTGACCCACCGACTCGAAGTGCAACAGGCCGAGCACCAGCGGAAAGGTGATGAGCCCGGCGAGGATGCAACCCCAGAACAACAGCTGGTGGGCGAACCAGCGTGGGGTCGAGCGATGGCGGATGAAGTTCTGCAACAGGAGCTGCGACGTGATGAGCCGGGGTAGCCCTCGCAGGTTGCGGCCGCTGGCTCCGGGGCGACGGAACGACTGCCAGCCTCGTTTGTTGAGCATGGCGGTGGGAGGCCGCCGCAACCAGATGAGGTAGCGGTAGATCACGCCGAACACGAACAACAAGACGCCGAACAGGTAGCCGACGAGCGCGGCGTCGAACCA
>CAZEFG010000134.1:0-6728 GCA_964511355.1 uncultured Iamiaceae bacterium | reverse complement strand
TCACCGGAGGCGGCGCCCTGGATGATGCGGTGGTCGTAGGTCGAGGTGAGGGTGATGACCTTGGAGAGGCCGAGGTCGGCCAGAGTCTGGGGGTCGGCCGCCTGGTAGGCGGTGGGGAAGTCGATGGAGCCGACGCCGACGATGAGGCCCTGGCCCGGCATGAGTCGGGGAACCGACTGGACGGTGCCGATGGTGCCGGGGTTGGTGAGGCTGACGGTGGTGCCGGCGAAGTCGTCGGGAGACAACTTGTTGGTGCGAACCTTGCGAATCAGCTCCTCGTAGGCGGCGAGGAACCCAGCGAAATCGAGGGTGTCGGCGTCCTTGATGCATGGCACCAAGAGCGTGCGCGACCCGTCGGACTTCTCTTGGTCGACCGCGATGCCGAGGCCGATGTGTTCGTGGCGGATGACGAAGGGCTTGCCATCGGGCCCCTCCTCGAACGATGAGTTCATCACCGGCATGGTTTCGGCGATGGCGCGCACCACGGCGTAGCCGATGAGGTGGGTGAACGAGACCTTCCCGCCCCGGGTGCGCCCCAGGTAGCCGTTGATGACCTGACGGTTGACCTCGAGGAGCTTGGCGGGCACCTCCCGGAAGCTTGTGGCGGTTGGCACGCCCAGGCTGGCTTCCATGTTGGCCACGATGCGAGCAGCGGCGCCCCTGATGGGGTCGCCCACGGGTTCGGGGGCCTCCTCAGGCTTCGGTGCCGCAGCCTTGGGAGCTGGGGCCGTCGCGGGAGTTGCCGGAGCCGGAGCCGGCGCCGAGACGGCCGCCGGGGCGGCCTCGACCGAGCGGGCGGTGTGGGTGGCACCGCCGGGGGCCTCAGGGCGGTAGTCGGTGAAGAACTCTCGCCAGGCCGGACTCACCGCCTCGGGGTTCGAGGTGTACTGCTCGTACATCTCCTCGACGAGCCAGGCGTTGGGACCAAGTGATGCGGAATTGGGGGAATCGTCAGCCACAGAGCCGATACTACCGGCGGTATCCGGCCGCTTCGATAAGGGGGCCGTCGCAGGTGGTTGAAGCTCCCCGTCCATGAGCCGTGACCGGCGCGCCAGGGCAGTTCGCTAGGGTCGCGCCGGTGAGGATCGCTACCTGGAACGTGAACTCCCTCAACGCTCGCATGCCCCGGGTGCAGGAATGGCTCGATGACGTGGCACCCGACGTGTTGTGCATGCAGGAGACCAAGCTGGCCGACTCGGCGTTTCCGGCCATGGCCTTCGAGGCAATGGGCTACGAGTCGGTCCACCACGGAGATGGCCGGTGGAACGGGGTTGCCATCCTGTCCCGGGTGGGCTTGGCCGATCCGATCTTGGGTTTCCACGAGGGGATCGAACCCGACAGCGACACCCGCATGGTGTCGGCCACCTGCGGCGGCGTGCGGGTCACGAGTGTCTACGTGCCCAACGGTCGCACCCTCGACGACCCCCACTACCAGTACAAACTGTCGTGGCTCGGGCGTCTGCGTTCCCATCTCGACACCACCTGCGACCCCACCGGCAACGTCGTGGTCTGCGGCGACTTCAACATCGCTCCTGCCGACATCGACGTGTGGGATCCCAAAGCGTTCATCGGCAGCACCCACGTTTCGCAGCCAGAGCGTGACGCTCTCGACCATGTGCTCGAGTGGGGACTCGTCGACACCTTCCGCCGTCGCTACCCCGATGCCGCAGGCCTGTACTCCTACTGGGACTACACCGCGGGCCGGTTCCACAAGCGTCAGGGCATGCGAATCGATTTCGTGTTGGCTTCTGAGCCCCTGGCCGTCCGCTCGACCCTCGATGTCGTCGACCGCAACGCCCGAAAGGGCACCAAGCCATCCGATCACGCCCCCGTCGTCGCCGAGTTCGATCTTGAAGTAGAAGGGCGCCCCGAGTGAGCGACACTGAGCCGGGCGGTGCCGACGAAGCCGGGATCACCGGTGGCTGGGCGGCCGAGTTCGTCAAGGGAGCGGAACTCGACATGACCCCGCTGCGCAGCGAGAAGCGTCGGGTCGGTTCAGCTGTCCGTCGGGTGATCGAATCGGTGGCCTCGGTCGATGCTCCGATCGAGGTCATGGAGCAGGCGGCGGCCGCGCTCGAAGCGATAGCGGTGCTGCTCGAGGATCAACCCCCCGCTCAGTTCGTGGGGTTCGCCGAGGCTGCCACTGCTCCCCGTTTCGACAGCTTCCTCGATCGCAGTCCGGTGCTCGGCCACGCGAACCCCATCGCCCCACCGGTGACCCTGCGGGTCGAGGATCAGGTCGTGCACGGCGAGGTCACGTTCGGGTCGGCCTACGAGGGTCCCCCCGGAGCGGTGCATGGAGGCTGGATCGCGGCGGCCTTCGACGAGGTGCTCGGCGCCACCCAGTCACTCAGCGGCTCGGGTGGCATGACCGCCTACCTCAAGGTCGATTACCGCAGCCCAACCCCGTTGCACGAGCCATTGCGGTTCGAGGGCGAGCTGGACCGGACCGAGGGCCGCAAGATCTTCACCGTGGGCCGACTCTTTCACGGCGAGGTGCTCTGCGCCGAGGCACAGGCGTTGTTCGTCTCGGTCGACTTCTCTACCTTTGCCGAGATGTATCAGCGCCGGCAGAACCAGAGCTGACGAGTGCTCACCTCGATCAGCGAGCACCAACTGCTCGTCTTCTTCACCCAACTCTTCGTTCTGTTGCTCGCCGCCAGGGTCCTCGGCCGGCTGTTCAGGCGTATCGGCCAACCGACGGTCATCGGAGAGCTGACCGCCGGAATCCTGCTCGGGCCGTCGGTGTTCGGGCGCCTGTGGCCTTCAGGCTTCGAGTGGTTCCTGCCCGACGACGAGGTCCAGGGCGCCATGCTGCTCACCGTCGGGTGGCTCGGGGTCGTGCTCCTGTTGTTGGCCACCGGCTTCGAAACCGATCTCAACCTCATCCGCCGGATGGGCGGCGCCTTGGTGTTCGTGGCCGGGGGAAGTCTCATCGTGCCCTTCGTCTTCGGATTGGGGACCGGCTGGTTGGTGCCCGAGGAGTTCATCGGCCCGGAGACCGACCGCCTGGTCTTCGCCCTGTTCCTGGCCACCGCACTGTCGATCTCGTCTCTCCCGGTAATCGCCAAGATCCTCGGCGAACTCGGGATGTTGCGGCGGAGCTTCGCCCAGCTCACCCTCGCCGCGGGGATGGTGAACGACGTCGTCGGCTGGTTGCTGCTGGGGGTGATAGCGGGTCTGGCCACTTCCGGCGAGGTTTCCCTCGACGGAGTGGCGTTCACCCTGGTCGCTCTCGGGTTGTTCCTGGTGGGTGCGCTCACCATCGGCCAACGCGTGGTCGACGCTTGGCTGCGCCGCTCCCGCCAGGGCGGCGAGTCGATCACCTCGGTGCTGTCGATCGTGTTCATCGTCACGATCGCTTTCGCCGCAGCCACCCAGGCCATCCGGGTCGAGGCCGTGCTCGGTGCGTTCGTCGCCGGCATCGTGCTCGGCCGGTCGCGCTTTGGTCAGGAGGCGGTGGTCAGCCACGTAGAGGGCGTGGCCAGCGGGCTGCTCGCTCCGATCTTCTTTGCCACCGCCGGATTGCGGGTCGACCTGTCGGCACTCGGCGACAGCACCGTGATCCTCTGGGCCGTGGTGGTGATTGCGGTCGCTGCGGTATCGAAGTTCGTCGGTTCGTTCCTCGGCGCTCGCATGGCCGGGCTCACCAACCGCGAGGGTCTGGCGTTGGGGGCAGGTCTCAACGCGCGAGGTGCGCTCGAGATCATCATCGCCACCATCGGCTTGTCGCTCGGTGTGCTCAACAGCGCGACCTACACGATCGTGGTGGTCATGGCCATCGCCACCACGGTGATGGCGCCCGGGATGTTGCGAGCGGTGGTGCGGGGCTGGCGGGGCGACGACAAGGAGCAGGAGAGGCTGGCCCGGGAAGAGGCCATGAGCCGCAATGTCGTGGTCCGCGATGCCCGCATTCTGTTGGCCACCAAGGGTTCGCCGTCGTCGATCGCGGCGGCTCAGCTCGTCCATTACGCCTGGCCGCCAGAGGCCGCGGCCACCGTGTTGGTGGCCGGCGACGAAGACCCGGCGTTGGTCGAGCCGGTGATGAACGTGCTGCATGGCCGCGATGTCGAGCTTGAACAGACCGAGGGGGCCGATCCCGGTCGCGAGATTCTCGACGAGGCCAGGCTCGGCTACGGCATCATCGGTCTCGGAGCCAGCTCTTCTCGCCAACACGGTCGCGTCGTCTCGCCGCTGGTCGACCGCGTGCTCACCGAAGCTGAAGTACCGGTGATGATCGTGCGCCGGGCCACCAACCTCCAGCGCGACCTGCCCGGGGTGTTCACCCGCGCGGTGGTGCCGGTTACCGGCAGCATGTCGTCGCGGGCGGCCCAGGAGGTTGCGGGCAGCCTCAGCGCCCAGCTGGGCACTGAGGTGGTGTTGGTCCATGTGCTCGGCGATCGCCAGCTCAGTCATCCGGCGGGCGGTCGGCGCGCGTTCTGGCGGCACGGCGAGGTCACCGGCGAAGCCGCTGGCGTAGGGGCCCGGTTGCTCGATCAGGCGTCGGCACTGGCCGCCGAGATGGGGGCGCGGTCGGTGGTAGAGGAGCGCTACGGCTCCAGCCCGGCGCAGGAGATCGTGGCCTTGGCCCAAGAGGTCGAAGCCGATCTGATCATCATGGGCGCCAACGTTCGTCGCATTGACGACCACCCATTCCTCGGCCACACCGTCGAGGCCGTTCTCGACCGGTCCGACGCGACCGTTGCGGTGGTCATTCCCCGCTGAGATCCCTTGATGAGGGTTGTGTCTGGCGAAGACCGTCAGTTACCGTTTCCGCGTGATTGATAATCGTTCTCACTTTGCCGGGATGCTGGCCGTCCTTGTGCTGGTGGCCGGGGTGATGGGCGCCTGTGGCAACGACGCTGAGCGTGGGGGAGGTGGGCCGCTCATCGTGGTGACCACCAGCGTGCTCGGCGATGTGGTTTCGACATTGGCGGGCGATGAGGTCACCGTCGAGGTACTGATGCCGCCGGGAACCGACCCCCACGACTACGAGCCGTCGGCACGAACCGCCGCCCGTCTCCGCCATGCCGAACTGGTGGTGAGCAACGGCTTGGGCCTCGAAGTCGGTCTGGCCTCGACCCTGGAAGCAGCTCGTGGCGACGGCGTCGTCATTCTCGAGGTCGGCGAACTCGTCAACGCCCTGCCTTTCGCGGCGTCCGAACCCGCAGACCCTTCCGCCGAAGACCACGACGAAGACCACGGCCACGAGGAAGACGAAGGCCATGACCATGACCACGGTGCTTTCGACCCCCACTTCTGGCACGACCCTCACCGAATGATCGACGCCCTGCCGGGTTTGGTGGCCGCCATGAGCGATGCGATCCCAGATCTCGATTCCGAGCAGCTCGAGCAACGGGCCGACGCCTTCGAAGCTGAGCTACTTGAAGTCGACGCCGAGATGGAGTCGATTCTCGCGGTCGTTCCCGCCGAGCGCCGTCTCCTGCTCACCAACCACCACAACCTCGGCTACTTCGCCGATCGCTTCGGTTTCGAGATCGTCGGCAACGTCATCCCCGGGGGCGACACCATGGCGAGCCCCAGCGCCGCCGAACTGGCCGCGCTGGTGGGCATCGTCGAGACCCACCAACTGCCCGCCATCTTCGCCGAGACGGTTACCGCCACCGCCATCGCGGAGACCCTGGCGGCTGAGGTCGGGTTCGGCGTCGAGGTCGTCGAGCTGTACACCGACTCGCTCGGCGAACCTGATTCCGCTGCGTCGACCTATCTCGACATGCTGCGCACCAACGCCCAACTAGTGGCCGGGGCCCTGCGGTGATCTCCATATCGTCGACGGTCGGGGGCTGGTCCCCGATGCCTGCCTAGGCTCGATCTGTGGACTGGCTACCCGGACCCTTCGGTGAGTTCGCCTTCATGGGCCGTGCCCTGGTGGCCGGCATCCTCGCGGTGGTTGCCACCTCGGTGATCGGTACCTGGGTGGTGATCCGGGGTCTCACCTTCATGGGCGACGCACTGGCCCACGGTGTTCTTCCCGGCATCACGCTCGCGTTCATCTGGGGCGTCGATGTGCGGCTCGGCGCCATAGCGAGCGCCGCGGTGATGGTGGCGGGGATCGGTGTGGTCAACCGCCGGGCGCGCCTGCCTGAAGACACCGGCATCGGACTGTTGTTCGTGGGCATGCTCGCTCTCGGTGTGATCATCATCTCGCGGCAGCGTTCCTACTCAGGGGACCTGACGCGGTTCCTCTTCGGCGACGTGGTCGGAGCCACCAGCTCGGATCTGGCGATGGGTGGCCTGGCCGCGTTGGTGGTGGTGGGGCTGGTCATCGTCAGTTACCGACCATTCCTGGCCTTGTCGTTCAATGCCGAGAAGGCGTCGTCGCTCGGGCTGCGACCAGGGTTGGCGCATGGCCTGATGCTGACCCTGGTTGCCGTGGCGATCGTGTCGTCGTTCCAGACCGTCGGCACCCTGTTGGTGTTCGGGCTGTTGGTGGCCCCGCCCGCCACAGCCGCCCTGTTGGTGAAGCGGGTGCCGCTGATCATGATCACCGCGGTGGGAATCGGCTCCGCAGCCGTCGTGGGCGGGCTGCTGATCAGCTACTACCACTCGACCGCGGCCAGTGCCACGGTGGCCTTTACCGCGGTGGCCATCTTCTTCGTGGTGCTCGCCGGACGTGAGGTGGTGTCGTGGGCGCGCCAACGTAGCTACTCGGCCGCTAGCACCGCCAGCAGTTCGTCGCCGTAGCGCTCGACCTTGACCGGGCCGAT
>CAZEFG010000133.1:0-6732 GCA_964511355.1 uncultured Iamiaceae bacterium | reverse complement strand
CCGATGACCTTGAGCCGGGTGTGGCTGGGGCTTTCGATGCGGGGGATCGAGCGCAGGAGAGCCTCGGTGTATGGCATGCGCATCTGGCTGAACAGCACCGGAGTCGGTGCCTTTTCGGCCACCTTGCCTCCGTACATCACGATGATCTCGTCGGTGCGGCCCGCCACCACTCCGAGGTCGTGGGTGACCAGGACCATGCCCATGTCGCGCTCGCGCTGCTGGGAAGCGAGCAGGTTGAGGATCTGGGCCTGGACGGTCACGTCGAGGGCGGTGGTGGGCTCGTCGGCCATGAGCAGCTTGGGGCCACACGCCAAAGCGATGGCAATGGTGACCCGCTGGCGCATTCCGCCTGACAGCTGGTGGGGATACTCGTCGATCCGCTTCTCGGGCTCGGGGATGTTGACCGAGCGCAACAGGGCGATGGCGGTCTCGCGGGCCTGCTTGCGGTCCATGTCGAGGTGGAAGCGCAACGATTCGGTGATCTGCCGGCCGATCTTGACCACCGGGTTGAGCGAGGTCATTGGGTCCTGGAAGACCATGGCGATGTCGATGCCCCAGACGTCGCGCATCGACTTGGCATCGAGACCGGTGATGTCGCGCCCCTCGAAGCTGACCATGCCATCGCGCACCACGTTGTTGCGCGGGAGCAGGTTCATCACCGAACGAGAGAGGACCGTCTTGCCTGAGCCGGATTCGCCCACGATGCCGAGGGTCTTGCCCCGTTCGAGGGTGAACGACACGCCGTCGACAGCGCGCACGCGCCCACGGGCGGTGATGAAGTGGGTCTTCAGGTCGCGAACCTCAAGGAGGTGGGCGCTGTCGGACTCCAGGCGAGCTTCGAGTTTGGACACCGAACGGCGACGATTCATCGACGGTGCCCCTCGGTCTTGCACTCTCTGCTCGTGCGCTGCTTGGTCGTGAATTGCGTGGCGAGACCCACGGTCGACCTTCCCCCTTGCTGCCCGGTGTCGAGCACTTGTTGCATACCGATCGTTGCCAAACTGCCACTGCGACCAGCGTCGGGTCCCGGCCCGGAAAGGGGCGGGACTGTGATGGCCGTCACAGCGGCGCCCCGCACGGTATTCACTCCGTTGTCGTCATGTCAATTACGGCCAGGATGGTCCCGGTTCGTCCCGGAACGCGAAGGGGCCCCGAGTAACTTCACGGCGAACCGTGCGGCTCCTCGGGGCCTCCTACGTCGGCTGGAAGCCTTACATGATCACCCGAAGGTGGTCTTGTGATGCTTCTGCCTCACCGGCTTCGATCCTGACGCCGACTCGGAATCTCGCCGATTCCAGGCGGACCTGGTTTCGGTGTGTTTCCGGGTCGTTGTGGCGACTGGCTCGTTGCTGGTGTGTCGTCACCATGCGCCCTTTCCGGGCCCGGGTCAACGGTCGGCGATGATCCCCAGGCTTGTCCCCAACCCTCGGTCGATGATCCCCAGCTTTGGTGACGAAGTTCACAGTTGTACCCACAGGGAAGGGTCATGGCCGCCTAAGTTGTCATGACAACTAGGCCTGGCTGGCGCCGTTCTGACCTCAGCCGGGGAGCCGCAACCGGTCGTAGGCCCGCCGATGACCGAGGACGGCGTCGACGTAGGGCTGGGAACGGTTGTAGGTGAGGATCGCCCGGTTGAGAGCCGCCGGCTGGTCGAGCCGGGAACCCGAACGGCAGAGGTAGGCAGCGGCCGCGGCGGTGGCGTCGTAGAGGTTGTGAGGATCCATTCGGCCGTCTTGATTGGCGTCTCGGCGGATCATCCGCCACGTCGACGGGATGAACTGCATCGGGCCCACGGCCCGGTCGAACACCGAGTCGCCATCGAGGGCGCCACCGTCGGTGTCGGCGATGTGCATGATCCCGGGCGACCCGTCGAGGGCGATCCCGATGATGCGGCGTGACGTGGTGCCGTCGGCTCGCACCCTGGCCCCGCCGTAGGTGCCGTGGCGGCTCTCGACCCTGGCTATGCCGGCGAGGACCGACCAAGAGAGCCGGCACTCCGGCCGTTCGGCGGCGATGAAGTCGGCGGCATTGCGATAGGCGTGAAGGGCGACGACCGAGAAGTCCGAACCGGCGACCCGAGAAGTCATGAACTCGTCGTGGTAGCGCTCTTGGGCCTTGGGCAGGGCCGGTTCGGCCTCCGCCAGCGTCGCCACCGCTTCGTCGCGACGAACCGTGGTGGCCTCGATGGTGCTGAGCGTCTCAACCAGGGCCGAACGCGACTCCTCGACCTTGGCGCCGGCGGTGACCACTTCTTCCTCGGCCTCGGCCAGTCGATCACGCAGGGTGGTGTCGACGGCCTCTACGAGCACTCGCTGGCGGCCGGCGTCGCTCGCTTCTTGCGGGTCGAGGTTGAGTCCGGGGGCAGGGTCCCCGGCGCCCATGTAGGCCGCCACCGCCAGCTCGGCCAACTCGCTGCGCAGGGCTTCGGCCTCCTGGGCCGCGTCACGCCGTCGAACCCGTTGCGACGCGATGCGGGTCCGGTGACCTTGGCGCTCACCTTCAAGGCGGGCGAGATCGGCTGTCGCTTGGTCCCGAACTCCACGGTTGGTCTCGATGGTGGCCTCAAGGCTCAAGATCTCGGAGGTGACGCGTTCGATGACGATCCCTTCCACCGGTACCTCCCGGACGCTCTCCGGCAGCATCGCCCGGGCCTCCGCCAGGGCGATCGACTGCGCAGGATCGGCATCTTCGGCGGGGGACTCCGGGACGTTCTGACCGTGCGCCACCGGCGAAGAAACGAACGCCAGCCACAGCACGAACGCGAGGACGCCGGCGGCGAGACGTCGCGCTCTCGGAGTCGGGGTCCCCGAGGGGCTACACCCGGTGGTACTTCGAGGGGTGGTCATAACGGGCATCCATCATGGCCCCTGAGGGCGGTCCGGGGAGACATCCTCATCGCTGCCGTCGTGATCGGTAGGGTTCGGGTCGGCGCATCCGCGCCCGAACAGGAGGCCTGGTGACCGAGCGAGTGAGCATAGAAATCCAAGACGGAGTGGCCGATGTGAGGCTCAACCGACCCGACAAGCTCAATGCCGTCGACGGTGCCATGTTCCAGGCCCTCGTCGACGCGGGTGAGAGGCTCAGTACCGAACCTTCGGTGCGGGCCATCGTGTTGTCGGGCGAGGGTCGGGGGTTCTGCGCCGGCCTCGACTTCTCGAGCTTTCAGTCCATGGCCGAGCGGCCGGCCCGATCCGGCGGGGGCGAAGGCGGGGGAGGCGACGTGGCCCCGAACCGACTACTCGATCAAGGCGAGCGGATCACCTCCCTCGCGCAGCAGGCTTGCTACACCTGGACTGAGCAGCCGGCCCCGGTCATCGCCGCCATCCACGGTCCGGCAGTGGGCGCCGGGTTTCAGCTGGCCCTGGCCACCGATATTCGCTTCATCGCCCCCGACGCCACCATGAGTGTCCTGGAGATCCGCTGGGGTCTCATCCCCGACATGACGGGCACCCAGATGCTGCCCCGCCTCGTCGGGCTCGATGTGGCCAAGGAGCTGACCTTCACCGGGCGCATGGTGCCCGGCACCGAGTGCGTCGAGCTTGGTCTGGCCACCCATCTGGCCGACGATCCTTGGGCCGCCGCCATGGACCTGGCCCGTGAGATCGCTTCCAAGAGCCCCGATGCCATTCGGGGAGCCAAGCGACTCATCTCGATGGCGGGCCAGGTCTCGTTGGCCGAGGGCTTCGCCGCCGAAGCGTCGACCATGGCCTCCCTGATCGGATCGCCCAACCAGATCGAGTCGGTCAACGCCTACTTCGAGAAGCGACCCCCGGTGTACCGGGACTGATCGGGGTCCCGGCGCAGGTGTCGTCATCGCTGGTCAAGACCATCGCCGACATCGTCGGGCCGCGCCATGTCCTGGTCGACCCCGAGACCACCCGTGCGTTCCGTACCGACTGGACGGGTCGCTGGGTCGGCGATTGCCGAGCGGTCGTACGGCCGGCCGACACGGCCGAGGCCGCGGCGGTGGTGGCCGTCTGCGCCGGTGCCGGCGTGGCGGTCATCCCTCAGGGGGGAAACACCGGGCTGGTCGGCGCTACCGTCCCCGATTCCGGATCGGTCATCGTCTCGACCTTGAGGCTCGATACCGTCGGCCCGGTCGACGACACCGACGGCCAGCTCACCGTCGGCGCGGGAGCGACGCTCGCCGCGGTCAGGGCGGCAGCGCGCGCTGCGGGTTGGCAGTACCCGGTCGACATCGCCGCCCGTGACTCGGCCACCATCGGGGGAACCATCGCCACCAACGCCGGTGGGCATCATGTGATCCGGTACGGCATGACCCGCCGTCACGTCGTTGGCATCGAGGCGGTCATGGCCGATGCCACGGTTGTGTCACACCTTGGCGGCCTGGTGAAGGACAACACCGGCTACGACCTGGCCTCCCTGCTCTGTGGCAGCGAGGGCACTCTTGGCCTGATCACCGCCGCCCGCCTGGCCCTGACGCCCCCACCCGGCGAGCACGCCGTGGCCCTGCTGGGGTTCGAGCACCCGGCCGAGGCCGTGGCAGCGATCGGCCCCCTGCGGCGGGGGCTCAGTGGCCTCGAAGCGATCGAGATCATGTTCGCCGACGGCATGGCGGCGGTGGCGCAGGTGCACGGACTCGAATCGCCGGTGGGCCCGGCAGCGGTCGTGTTGCTGGTCGAGGTGGCAGGAGCTTCGCCGCTCGATGCACTGGCCGAGGCGCTGACGCCGATCGAGGGGATCATCGCCACCGCGGTGGCCGACGACCCCCGGCGGCGCGCCGAGCTGTGGCGGTGGCGCGACTCCCACACCGAGGTGATCAACCAGCTTGGGGAGACACCACCCCACAAGCTCGACGTCACCCTGCCGATCGCGCGGCTCGCCGAGTTCGTTCCCGCCGTCGCCACCGTCGTGTCCCAACTGGCACCAACCGCCAAGCTCTGGCTGTTCGGCCACGCGGGCGACGGCAACCTCCATGTCAACATCACCGGGCTGACCGCCTCCGATGATCACGTCGACGGGGCGGTGCTCGAACTGGTGGCCTCGATGGGCGGGAGCATCAGCGCGGAGCACGGGATCGGACGGGCCAAGCGGTCGTGGTTGCACCTCAACCGCTCACCGGAGGAGATCGCCGCGTTCACGGCCATCAAGGCCGCCCTCGACCCCGATGGGCTGTTCAGTCCTGGCGTCTTGCTTCCCGACCCTGCCTGAGTCGTTACCGCTACCTGTCGTAGTCGGCGGTTCGCCAGTGCTCGGGGACTATGCGGATGCGAACGCCGCCACCGCCGCTGGTGGCGCCTCCGTAGGCGGCGCCGAGTTTTTCGCCCAGGTAGCGAATGGCCACCGAGGCGTCGCGCGGCGCGTCATCGATGATCACCGGACCCTCGACACTCACGTACTTGTAGGGCGGGCGCTCGTTCTGCACGGTGAGGGTGGCCCGGCCGGCGGCCTCGGCCAGGCGGTGCTTGAGGCGCCCCGCCATGGTCCAGCACTGCACCTCGCCGTCTTCGAAGATGTACCAGATCGGCAGCGCGAACGGGCCTCGGCCCGGTTCGTCGATGGCGAGTATCCCGACGTGTACGTCAGCGAGAAAGGCCTCTCGCTCTTGCTGGGTCATAGGTCCGATTGCCATGGGCAACGGTCTACACCCTCAGGACCCACGCGGAAGTTCCTCAGGCGCCGAACCACTCGCCCCGCTGCTCGAGCACCTCACGCAGAACAGCGGGACGATCGGTCATGATCCCGTCGACCCCCAGATCGAGCAGACGATGCATTTCGTCGGGCTCGTCGATCGTCCATACGTGGACCTGCATGCCGCGGCGGTGGGCCGCGGCCACGAACCGACCGTCGGTGACCACGAGCCTGCCGCGTCGTACCGGCACCTGGGCGCAGGGAGCCGGAGATCGCCATGGGCTCCCGTACCCGGCCGCCTTGAGGGCAGCGGTGCCCACCGGACCGAGTGAGGTGCAGAGCCTGGGACCGAGCGCTTGACGCATCCGGGCCAGACGCCGGTCAGAGAACGACCCGATGCACACCCGATCGACCGCCTTGGCGGCCCGCAACGTCCCGATGAGCGGCTCGACCGATGTGTCGTGCTTGGGGTCGATGTTGACCCGCAGATCCGGCCACGCCGAGAGCAGTTCCTCGAACCGGGGGATCGGTTCGCGTCCGGCGATGCGTGCCCGACTCACCTCGGCCCAGGTTTGATCGCGGATCAGCCCTGACCGATCGGTGACCCGATCGAGAGACTCGTCGTGAAACGCGACCAGCACGTTGTCGCTGGTGACGTGGACATCGGTCTCGACGTAGCGGTAGCCGAGTTCGACCGCGTTCTCGAACGCCGGCATCGAGTTCTCGGGCCAGTCGCCCGCGCCGCCCCGGTGGGCAAAGGCCAAAGGCCCTGGGTGGTCGAGAAAGGCGAAGTCGGCCGCGTTGGTCACCGGTGGGTCAGACCAGCTTGGATTCGCGGCCCTGCCAGTACTCGTCTCGTAGGAGGCGCTTGTAGAGCTTTCCGGTGGGGTGGCGGGGAAGTTCGTCTCGGAAGTCGACCGTGCGGGGGCTCTTGACGTCGGCCAGGCGCTCGCGGCAGTAGGCGATCAGCTCACGTTCGAGTTCGGCACTCGGCTCGTAGCCGTCGGCCAGCTCTACGACGGCCTTGACCTCTTCGCCGAAATCCTCGTTGGGAACCCCGATGACGGCAACGTCGAGCACCGCGGGATGCATGGTCAGGACGTTCTCGGCTTCCTGGGGATAGACGTTCACCCCGCCGGT
>CAZEFG010000132.1:4018-6750 GCA_964511355.1 uncultured Iamiaceae bacterium | reverse complement strand
CGCTTCGTGCTGTACCCCGCCATCACCTATCCCCACAAGGACCACCTCACCCTGGTGCGCGCCATGTCCCGCCTGGGCCGTGACTTCGACGACGTGACCCTCGTTCTCTCCGGCGGTGCCGGCCCGGTTGAACAAGAGGTGATGGACGAGGTGCACTCGCTCGGTCTGGCCAGCCGAGTGCGGCGCATCGGGCGGGTGCCCACCTCCGACCTGGTTGCCTTGATCGACCACGCTGAAGTGGTGACTGTGCCCTCCCGATACGAGGGGTTCGGGGTCCCGTTGGTCGAAGCCATGAGCCGGGGCGTACCCCTCATCGCCGCCGACGCCACCGCGGTTCCCGAAGTGGTCGGCGACGGCGGGCTCCTCCTGCCGCCGGGTGCCGTCGAAGCGTGGGCCAACGGGCTGGAGAAGGTGCTGGGCGACGCCGAACTGCGGCGGTCGCTGGGGGAGAGGGGCCGGAAGCGGGCGGCCCGGTTCAGCCCCGCGGCCAACGCCGCTGCCACCCTGGCTGCGCATCGCGACGCCCTAGGCGGAGGCTTCCGTGGGGAGCACTAGCGTGGCGTCACTATGACTGATCGCCCCGTGACCACCGCTGTGCTCCTGGTCGGCGGGTTCGGCACCCGCTTGCGCCCCCTCACCTTGAGCACCCCCAAGCAGATGCTCCCGGTCGCCGGCCCCTCGATGCTCGAACGCGTCCTCACCCACCTTGGGGGCCACGGGGTCACCCGCGCCGTGCTCGCCCTGGGTTACCGGGCCGACGGATTCACCGCGGCCTACCCCGACGGTCACTGCGCAGGGGTGGAGCTGGTGTACGCCGTCGAACCCGAGCCGCTCGACACCGCCGGCGCGATCGCCTTCGCTGCCCGTCAGGCCGGCGTCGACGAGACCTTCCTGGCCCTCAACGCCGATGTGATCCACGATCTCGATGTCGCCGAACTTGTGCGCATCCACCGTGGGCGCGGCGCCGAGGGCACCATCCACCTGACCCCGGTCGATGATCCCTCCCGCTATGGCGTGGTGCCCATCGACGAGCAGGGTCGGGTCCAGGCCTTCATCGAGAAGCCCGCTCCGGGCGAGGCGCCCACGAACTGGATCAATGGCGGCACCTACGTGCTCGAACCTTCGGTCCTCGATCGGGTCGAGGCCGGTCGCAAGGTCTCGATCGAACGTGAGGTGTTCCCCGCCATGGTCGCCGACGGAACTCTCTACGCCGTCGAGCGGGCCGGTCGCTGGATCGATGCCGGGACACCCGAGACCTACCTCCAGGCCAGCCTCGAGTACATCGACGGCACCGCAGCGTCCGAGCCCGCCGTGGCCGCTACCGCTGCCGTCGACCCGGCCGCCAAGGTCGTCGAAACCTGGGTGGGCGGCGGCGCCTGCATCGAAGCCGACGCGGTCGTCGAGCGGGCCCTCGTGCTTCCGGGCGCACGCATCGAACGGGGCGCATCGGTGGCGGACTCCATCATCGGGCCGGGAGCCGTGGTCGGTGCCGCAGCCCAGGTAAGCTGCATGTCGGTCCTCGGCGAGGGTGCCAGCGTCGACGCCGGAGCCGTCGTGAGCCAAGCTCGGATCCCGACCGAGGACGAGTGAAAGCACTGGTCACTGGGGGAGCCGGTTTCATCGGCTCCCATCTGGTCGAGCGTCTGGTCGACGAGGGCCACCACGTCGACGTGATCGACGACCTGTCCACCGGTTCGCTCGCCAACCTGGCCGCGGCGCGGTCCGGACGTACCGGGCGCCTCACCATCCACCAGGTCGATGTTCGTGACCCAGGCGTCGCCGAGCTGGTTGCCCGCCGCTCACCCGATGTGGTGTTCCACCTGGCGGCTCACGACCCTGCGGTCGGCGACGATGTCGCCGTGGTCGCCACCGCCGAGGTGAACCTGTTGGGCGCGCTGTATGTCCTCGACGCAGCTCGCCAGGCCGGGGTCGACAAGGTGGTCTACGCCGCCACCGCCTCCAGTCTCTACGAGACTCCTTCGGGCTCCGACCTGCCCCTGCGCGAAAGCCACCCGCTGAAGCCCCGGGCGGCGCTCGGCGTGGCCCAGAGATCGGTAATCGAGTACCTGAACTACTACCGGGACCGGCACGCCCTGGAGTTCACTGCTCTTTTGGTCGGCGAGGTCTACGGACCCCGCCAGCGGCCGCGGCTTCTGCCCGCCCGAGCCCAGACCCGCGACCTGGTCTTCGTCGACGATGTCGTCGACGCATTCGTGCGCGCCGCCGAGCGCGGCGGCGGGTTGCTTATCAACATCGGCACCGGCGTAGAGACCCCCGTCGCCAAGATCGCCGACGCCCTCGGCTGGCAGCGCCAGGACGGATCGGGAGGGTCGGCCTGGTCGGGCGACCCGGAACGCTTCGCCCTCGACCCCGGCCGAGCCCGTATCCACCTGGGCTGGTCACCCTGGACCACTGCCGAAGACGGCCTCACCCGCCTCCGTTCTCACTGACGCCAGTCCCAGCCGGCTGCCCCCCAATGCCAGCTGCCCCCCAGTGCCAGCTGCCCCCGCCCGTCGGCTGTCTCCCCGGTCAACCGACGCCCCCCTCCCTCAACCTCCACCTCCCGTCAACTTCCCCCTCCCGCCAACTTCCCCCGCCGATCGTTGCCCACTTAGCGCCGACAACATCACCTGTTAAGCGCACCTGTCAGCCCGAGTTGTCGGCGCGAGGTGGGCAGAGCAACGGGGGCCCTTGTCGAGGGGTTCGAGGGGTGAGTGGTTCGAGGGGTGAGG
>CAZEFG010000132.1:0-3918 GCA_964511355.1 uncultured Iamiaceae bacterium | reverse complement strand
AGCAACGGGGGCCCTTGTCGAGGGGTTCGAGGGGTGAGTGGTTCGAGGGGTGAGGGGTTCGAGGGGCGGAGTGGTTCGAAGGGGGAGTGGTTCGAAGAGGCAGGGGGTCCGGAGGGGCTAGCGGAAGAGATCCTCTTCGGGGCGACGAACCACGTCGCGGTGCACGTTGCCCTCGCCGAACCAGGCCGGGTCGATTCCCCGCACGACGGCGGCGGCGATGCCGGTGGCTTTGCCCATCACCATGTCGGCGGCCCCGGCGATCTCGTCGGCAACGCACACCTCGGTGACCTGGAGGATTCGGCCCTGCGAGTCTTCGGTTCCTCGGAGGTCGACCACCGCCTGGACACCAGACACACCGAGCGCCACGTCGGTGAGGCCCCGGCGCCAGGTGCGGCCGAAGGTGTCGGAGACGATCACCGCGACCTCGACGCCGGCCTTGGCCCGCAGCCCGTCGCGGATACGGCGCGCCGACCAATCGGAGTCGTTGGGAAGCAACGCCGCGTAGCCGCGCTCGACGTTCGACAAGTCGATGCCGGCGTTGGCACAGATGAAGCCGTGCTTGGTTTCGCTGATCACCAGATCGCCACGCCGGCGCAGGACCCGCACCGACTCGCGCTCGACCAGCGGCTTGTGCGAGAGGGGATCATCGGGGTCGACCTCGACCAGCATCCCCTCGGCCTTTGACACCACCTTCTGGGTGACGACCACCACGTCGCCGTCGGCGAGGTCCGTGCCGTCACCGTCGGCGGCTGCGGTGGCGATGAGTCCGGCCAGATCGTCGCCCGGACGGACCTCGGGAACGCCCGGGATTCCGAACACCTCGAGTCTGCTCATCGCGCATCCCCCAGAACCATCAGTCCTCCAACCCCAGTACGGCCCGAGCGAGCGAGATTCGTACCCCGGGTTGGCTCATGATCGTCGGTCGCACGAGGCAGCGCACACCGAGGTCCTCGATCGCGGTGGCCGCCGCGGCGTCGGCCTCGTCGATGATCAAGGTCCCGGCCAGCTCCCGGTACATCTCGGCGATGCCCGTCACCGACGGCTCATGGCCCAGTTCGGCCATCATCCGGTCGGCGGGACCCTTGAGGGCGGCTCCGGCCACAATGGGCGACACCGCCACCACCGAGTCGCGCCTCGCGGCCATGGCGTCCCTCAGCCCCGGCACGGCCAGTAGGGGACCGATCGACACCACGGGGTTGGACGGCGCGATCACCACCGCATCGGCGTCGGCGATGGCCTCGATAACTCCAGGGCCAGGGCGGGCATCGTCGGCTCCGTCGAAACGAACCCCTGTCACCGCCACGTCGTGGCGCCGACGTACGAAGTACTCCTGGAACCCGATCTCGCCCTCGTCGACGACGGTGACCATCGTGCGGAGCCGATCTTCGGTGACCGGCAACAACCGGAACCGAAGGCCCCATGCGGCGGCGATCTCGGCGGTGACCTCGCCGAGGCTCGCCCCCTCGCTCAGTCGCTGGGTGCGGTAGAGGTGGGTGGCAAGGTCGCGGTCGCCGAGGTTGAACCAGTCGATGCCGCGGTAACGCCGTAGCCCTTCCATCGCCTGCCAGGACTCGTCGGCCAGGCCCCACCCCCGCTCGGGGTCGATGGCCCCGGCGGTGGTGTAGATGACGGTGTCGATGTCGGGGCTGACGTGCAGGCCGTGAATGTTGAGGTCGTCGGCCACGTTGGCGACCACGGTGATCGAAGCCGGGTCAACAACCTCGATCAGGCCGGCCAGGAGGCGGGCCGCGCCCACCCCGCCAGCCAGGACCGTCACCTTCACAATGAAAGCACTTTCACTAGGAAAGCTCGGTGAGCTTGCCCGAGAGCAGGTCCAGGTCGGCGTCGACCATCATCGTGACCAGATCCTCGAAGGAGGTCTTGGGCTCCCAGCCCAGCTTCTGGCGGGCCTTGGTGGGGTCGCCGATCAGCAGATCGACCTCGGCCGGACGGAAGAACTTCTGGTCGATGGTCACAAACTGCTCGTAATCGAGGCCGACGTGCTCGAAGGCGATCCGACAGAATTCCCGCACGGTGTGGGTGTGGCCGGTGGCGATGACGTAATCGTCGGGTTCGTCGGCCTGGAGCATCAGGTACATGGCTTCGACGTAGTCGCCGGCGAAACCCCAGTCGCGCTGAGCATCGAGGTTGCCCATGCGGAGCTCGTCGGCGAGGCCGGTCTTGATCTGGGCCACGGTGTGGGTGATCTTGCGCGGCGCGAACTCGTGGCCACGGCGGGGGCTCTCGTGGTTGAACAAGATGCCGGAACTGGCGTGGAGTTGGTAGCTCTCCCGGTAGTTCACCGTGATCCAGTGGCCATAGAGCTTGGCCACCCCATACGGGCTGCGCGGGTAGAAGTCGGTGTTCTCGGTCTGCGGGACCTCCTGCACCTTGCCGAACATCTCGCTGGTGCTGGCCTGGTAGAAGCGGATGTCCGGGTCGACGATCCGGATGGCATCGAGCAGCCGGGTGACGCCGAGGGCGGTGATCTCACCGGTGAGCACGGGCTGGCTGAACGAGGTCTGCACGAACGACTGGGCCGCCAGGTTGTACACCTCGACGGGGCGATGCTCACGCAAGATGTTGATGAGCGAGACCTCGTCCAGGAGATCGCCGGGGACCAGGGTGAGGCGATCCTGGATGTGGGCGATCCGCTCGAAGTTGACAGTGCTGGACCGGCGAACCATGCCGATCACTTCGTAGCCTTTGTCGAGGAGCAGTTCGGCCAGGTAGGAGCCGTCCTGGCCGGTTATGCCGGTGACGAGTGCGCGCTTGGTCATCCCGCCTGTCTACCCTGGCCAGGCCCCGGTGTCTGCCAAGTGGGTTCACATGAACAGCTCCCCAGAACCTCTCGGCCGCCGGATCGCCGCCCTGCGAGCCCGCTCTCGCCTCACCCAGCAAGAGGTGGCGTATCGGTTGGCCATGTCCCGCAACGGTTTGAGCTACGTGGAAACCGGCGACTCCATCCCGAGCGAGCGCACCATTGTGTTGTTGGCCGGCGTCTTTGGAATCGAACCGATCGACCTGGTCGCCGGAACCGATTACCCCGCCGCCAAAGCCGACCGCCTGCCTTTGGTGGCCGCCATGCACACCGAGGTGGGCGCCCGTCTGAGCGCGCTCGAACTGGAGCAGCGCTGGGTCGAGCGTCTCGACCCGGGCGCTCGAACCGAGGCGCTGGAAGTGATCGGACGAGAGCTGAAGTTGCTGGAGCGCAAGGCGCTGGAGCCCGCCGAACAGGCAGCCGTCCGGGCCGCGCGCGCCCGGCTGAGCGGGCACCCCAACATCGACGGCGAAGCCGAGACGGCCTGAGACTCGTTGCGGTAGTCGCCTGGGTCAGACAACCGTCACGTGTTGGTCAGGCGGGTCCTGGCGTCGTCGAGGAGATCGGCCAGGGTCGTGTCGAGGGGGATCTGGGGGCTCCAACCGGTGGCGGCCTCCAGCTTGGCGAAGCTGCCTCGCAGGACCGGTAGATCGACCGGACGCTGAAGATCCGGGTCGGCCACCAACTCCATGGGGTGCTCGGCCATGGCCACCAGCTTCTCGCCCAACTCGCCGATTGGGACGTCGACGCCCGAGCACACGTGGTAGATCTCACCCGGCGTTCCGGCGTGGGCGAGTAGACGGTAGGCCCGGACGACGTCGCGCACGTCGGTGAAATCTCGGCGCGGGGTGAGGTTGCCCACCTCGACCTGGGTGGCCCCCGCTCGTTCGTTGCGAGCCACCCGTTCAGCTATCCCCGGAGCGACGAACGCGGGACTCTGGCGGGGCCCCAGGTGGTTGAACGCCCGAACGATGACGGTTTCGAGCCCCCTTCCGTGCCAGGCCTGCAAGGCCAGAGCCTCGGCGGCGAGCTTCGACGCCGCGTAGGGGCTCATCGGCCTCACCGGCCGATCCTCGGTGAGGGGCAGTTCGGTCGGC
>CAZEFG010000131.1:0-6757 GCA_964511355.1 uncultured Iamiaceae bacterium | reverse complement strand
TGGTGCGTCCCGGCCCTTCAGCGGAAGGTGCGGGATTCGAACCCGCGGTGACCCGGAGGCCACAACGACTTTCGAGGCCGTCCCATTCGTCCGCTCTGGCAACCTTCCGCCGGCGATGCTACCGGACGCGGCGCTCGGCGAAGAAGTCGGTGAGCAGGGCGGCGCACTCGCTGGCCAGTACGCCGGCGATCACGTTGGCTTCGTGGTTGAGGCGGGGGTCGGCGCAGAGGTTGTAGAGGGAACCGCAGGCACCGGCCTTCATGTCGGGGGCGCCGAAGACCACCGTGCCCACCCGGGCCGCCAGAGCCGCGCCGGCGCACATGGGGCACGGTTCGAGGGTGACCACCAACGTGGCCTGGTCGAGTCGCCATCCGTCGCCCAGCGCCTCGGCGGCGTGGCGCAGGGCCAGTACCTCGGCATGGGCGGTAGGGTCGCCCCGCAGCTCGCGTTCGTTGTGGGCGGCGGCAACCACCTCGTCGCCGACCAGCACCACCGCACCAATGGGCACGTCGTCGTGGGCGATGGCGGCTTGGGCCTCCGCGAGGGCCACCCGCATGGCTTGTTCGTACTGGTGAGCCATGGGGTGTCCTCGGCGGGCTGGCGGAGGGGGTGGGATTCGAACCCACGGTGGGTTGCCCCACACACGCTTTCCAAGCGTGCCGATTCGGCCGCTCTCGCACCCCTCCGGGTGTTGCTTGCGAAACGACAGGCTATCGTGGTTCAGACGCCCGCCTTTACATGTGGCGGTCGGGTCCTGTGCAACAGCAGACCGCGAACCGAGTCAGGGCCGGAAGGCAGCAGCTCTCAACGGATCCTGCAGTGTGCCGCAGATCGCCTGGCCGTCACTTGTAAGGGCGGGCGGATTGCGTCTCGGCGAGGCATCGGGGGCCACGTTCAACATGCCACCATGGTCCGGTGGCCGAAGCCTCACGCCGTTCCTGGCGAGCGCCGAGTACCGAGGACGCCCGCCGTGAGCTACGTGAGCTGGTGGGTCTGGCGCGGCGCGTCGTGTTGGCGGCAGCCGTCACCGGCGTCCTGGTCGGCGCGGTGGTCGGAGCCTTCGAGCGGATCGTGGCGGGCGAGATGCTCCACGCCGTCCTCGGCGCACCGGTGGGTCTCCAGGTGGTGCTGCCGGGCCTCGGGTTGGTGGGGTCGGCCCTGGCCCTGCGGTGGATCGGTCGCGGGGCCAGTCCGGCCACCACCGATGAGTACCTCGACGCGTTCCACGGACGTGAGGCTCGCTTCGATGGTCGGGCCTACCTCGGGCGCATGGTGGCCAGCGCCGCCACCCTGGGCAGCGGCGGGTCGATGGGCTTCGAGGGTCCGTCGGTGTACTTCGGCGCCGGTATCGGTCACGCCCTCGGAACGCGGGTACGTGGGTTGCTCGCCCGCGACGACATCCGGCTGTTGCTCGTCGCCGGAGTGGCGGCTGGGGTGGGCGCCATCTTCAAGGCTCCCGCCACCGGAGCGGTGTTCGCCATCGAAGTCCCGTTTCGCGACGACCTCGCCCGGCGCAGCCTTCTACCCGCGCTGGTGGGGGCGGCGGCGGGCTACCTCACCTTCGTCGCCATCAACGGCACCACCCCCCTGTTTGCGGTGCGCGGCGCCACCATCGTCAGCGGCCGCGACCTGGCGGGGGCCGCTCTCGTGGGGGTCACCTGCGGGTTCGGCGCCCGCGTGTTCGCGTGGGTGATCCGCCAGGGCAAGGCCTCAGCGGCGCGGGTCCCCCAACCCCTGGCGGTGCTCGGCGCCGGGCTGGTGCTCGGCGCGCTGGTGCTGGCGAGCCGGGCCGCCTTCGATGGCGCAGCGCTGAGCCTCGGCAACGGTTACCAGGCGGTCCAGTGGGTGTTCGAGGGCGACGGCACGCTGTGGTTGCTCTTCGTGCTGGGCACCGTGCGGGTGGTCGCCACCGTCGCAACCGTGGCCGGTTCCGGTACCGGCGGGCTGTTCATCCCGCTGGTGATCCAGGGGGCGGTCACCGGGCAGGCCATCGGGGTACTGGTCGACAGCCCCAACCCGAGCCTCTACCCCGTCCTCGGGATCGCGGCCTTCCTCGGTGCTGGGTACCGGGTGCCCTTGGCGGCGGTGATGTTCATCGCCGAGGCCACCGGCCGGCCCGGTTTCGTCGTCCCCGGCCTGATCGCTGCCGTGCTCGGCCAGCTCATGGCGGGAAACTCCTCGATCACCACCCGGCAACGCAACGAGCGGCTGGGGCACATCGAGACCCGCGCGGCCCTGCCGATCCTGTCGGCGCTCCTGACCGACGTCGCCACCGCCGGGCCCAACGACACCCTGGCCGAGCTGTTCACCGAACACGTGGCGCTGGCCCGCCGCCGGGCGGTGCCGGTGGTGACCGAAGAGCGGGTGTACCTGGGGATGGTGTTGCTCGATGATGTTTTGGCGGTCGACAACTCGGCCTGGGTCGACACCACCGTCGGGGAGGTGATGCGTACCGAT
The DNA here is from genome assembly GCA_964511355.1 of uncultured Iamiaceae bacterium. Taxonomy (GTDB): domain Bacteria; phylum Actinomycetota; class Acidimicrobiia; order Acidimicrobiales; family SKKL01; genus SKKL01. Next base: position 4,300 of record CAZEFG010000131.1, on the reverse strand, counting down.
CTAGCAGTGCTCGATCCCGAATCGACCATCGCCGGAGCCATCACCGCGTTGGCCACCGCACCGTCGGACCACCTGGCCGTGGTGGGCGACGAAGGTCGCATGTACGGGATGGTGTCGCAGGAATCCATCGTCGACCTGACCGAGCTGCTCGACCGCATCGACCCTGACTCCGCTGATCGGTAGAGTCGGCTCGATGGCCTATCAGACCCTCTACCGCCGCTACCGGTCGCAGCGCTTCAGCGATCTGCGGGGCCAAGAACACGTGGTGCAGGCCCTCCGTGGGGCCGTGCGCGACGAGCGGGTCGGCCACGCGTACCTCTTCAGCGGGCCACGGGGCACGGGCAAGACCTCCACGGCGCGTATCCTCGCCAAGGCGCTCAACTGCGACAATCTCGACGACGGCGATCCGTGCGGTCAGTGCGAGAGCTGCCGCTCCATCGAGACCGGCACCTCGTTCGACCTGCACGAGCTCGACGCTGCTTCCAACAACGGTGTCGAGGCCATCCGGGACCTGATCAGCCGCACTGGGATCGGCTCGCCTGGGCGCACCAAGGTCTATGTGCTCGACGAGGTCCACATGCTCACTGCTGCGGCCTCCAACGCCCTGCTCAAGACCCTCGAAGATCCACCCGCGCATGTCGTGTTCGTGTTGGCCACCACCGACCCCCACAAGGTGTTGCCCACCATCCGTAGCCGTACCCAGCACTTCGAGTTCGGCCTGATTGCAGCCGAGGTCCTCGGCGAACACCTGCGGTGGGTCATCGCCGATGCCGGTCTCGAAATCGGCGAGGCGGCCATCGACTACTCGCTGCGCCAGGGCGGCGGATCGGCCCGCGACACCCTGTCGGCGCTCGAACAGGTCGTCTCGGCCGGAGGTCTGCCCGACGAGGGCGGTTCGATCGACGCAGTGGTCGAGGCGCTGTGCGAGCGGGATTCCGGGGCGGCGCTGGTGGCGATCGCCGCGGCCATGGGTGCCGGCCGCGAAGCCCGTCCCCTGGCCGAGGAACTGATGGCGGCGCTGCGCGACGTGTTTCTCGCGTCGGTCAGCGGCCCCCTCGACCACCTGACCGAGGCAACGCAGGCCCAGGCGGCGGATCGGGCCCGACGTATGGGTCGAGCCTCGATAACCAGGGCACTCGATCTGGTGGGCGAGGCGATCGCCGAGATGCGCCACGTGGGCGACCCCCGCATTCCGCTCGAAGTGGCCCTGGTGCGCCTCACCCGCCCCGAGCTCGACACCTCGGTCGAAGCGCTGCTCGACCGGGTGACCCGCCTTGAGCGCCAGGCTGAGTCAGGTGTGCCTGCGTCAGGTGGGCCTGCTTCAGGAGTTCCTGCATCGGGTCCCCTCGCCGCCGGCGGGGGTCGGCCGACTCCCTCCGCTCCGGCTACCTCGCCCGCTCCGCCCGCGCCTCCCATGCCCCCTCGTGCCCCCAAGCCCCGGGCGTCCGAGGCGCCGCGTCCCGCCGAGGCGCCTCGTGCCCCAGAGCCTGCCCCGCCCCCGGTGGCGCCAGCTCCGTCGCGCCCGACCGCTGCTGGGTCAGGGTCGCTTCCGACGCTCGATGGTCTACGCACCGCCTGGTCGGCTTCGGTCATCGGTCGACTGTCCAACCGAGCGCGAGCTCGCTACGGAGCGGGCCATTTCGTCGACGTGTCCGACGGGGCGGCTGTGTTCGCCCTGCCCAATCCCATCCATCGCGACCGCTGCGAAGAGCTCCGACCTGAAGTCGAAGAGGCTCTCGCGGCGCACTTCGGCACACCGGTACCGATCCGCCTCACCGTCGACGCCGACGCTTCGTCATCGCGGTCTGCCCCATCCCGGACAACTCAGGCGCCGTCGCTCCCCCCGGATTCGCCGAGCGCAGTTCCCGGTGACATCGCGGTTCCCGGTGACGGCGCCTCCAGCCCTGAGCACCCCGGGCAGGGCGACGATACCGACGACGACCTGGCCGGAATCGACATCTCCGAGCTCGCCGACGCCGACATTCCCGCGACCTCGTCGGTCGACCGGATCACCGAGTTGTTCCCCGGAGCCGAGGTGGTAGAGGAATGAGCCACCCCATCACTCCGGCCCGGATGACCCCACCGCCGATCTCTCCGGTCCGCTCCGACGGGCCCACCAACACAGGAGCCAGCCATGACCGATCCATCTGATCCCTCCGGGCAGCAGGCTTTCCCCGATCTGGGCGGGCTGCTGGCCCAGGCCCAACAGATGCAGCAGCAACTTATGGAAGCCCAGGCCCGTGCCGCCGAGGCCGTGGTGGAAGGCAGCGCCGGGGGCGGTGCGGTGACCGTCGAAGTATCGGGAGGCCTCGACTTCCGCTCGGTGCGGATCGATCCGAGCGTGGTCGATCCCGATGATCCCAGCCTGCTCGAGGACCTGGTTCTGGCCGCTCTTCACGACGCCGTCAACCGGCTCAACGATATGCAGCAGAACGCCATGGGTGGTTTTGATCTGGGCGGTTTGGCTGGTGCCTTTGGTGGCCCCGAGATGGACGAGACCATGGGTGGACTAGAAGGACTCGGTGGCTTCGGCGGGCTACTCGACTCCGGCGACTGACGCACGTGTCGGTTTACGCCGCGGCCGTCCAGGACCTGATCGACGAGTTGGGCAAGCTTCCCGGTATCGGGCCCAAGTCCGCTCAACGCATTGCGTTTCACCTGCTCAAGGTGCCCAAGTCCGATGCTCTGGCCCTGTCGGCCGCCATCACCGAAGCCCGCGAGCGGGTTTCGTTCTGCGTTCGCTGCTTCAACTTCGCCGAGGGCGAGCTGTGTGCCATCTGCAGCGACTCGCGTCGCGATGGGCATTTGCTGTGCGTGGTTGAAGAATCCCGCGACATCGTCGCGGTCGAGCGCACCCGGGAGTTCCGAGGTCGCTACCACGTGCTGCAGGGGGCGATCAGCCCCATCGAAGGCATCGGCCCCGACCAGCTCCGGGTCAAGGAGCTGTTGGCCCGCCTCGAACCGGAAGGGGTCACCGAGGTGATCCTGTGCACCAACCCCAATATCGAAGGCGAGGCCACCGCCATGTACCTGGGCCGCCTGCTGGCGCCTCTCGGTATTTCGGTAACCCGCATCGCCAGCGGCCTGCCGGTGGGTGGCGACCTGGAGTACGCCGACGAGTTGACCCTCGGTCGTGCTCTTGAGGGTCGCCGCTCGTTCCAGGCCTGATCCGCCCCGGACGCGAACATCGCCCGGGAGTGTTCCGGGCGGTGCTGTCGGTGTATGGCTTTCGGTGTCTGAGATTTCCTCGAGGCACCGCTCCGACGAATCGGGCGCGGGCGGTTAGTCCGACCCGCCGAAGCGGTACCCCGAGAGACCGGGTGTAGCTGGCCGCCGCGCCACCGAAGTGGTCCCAGCGACGAAATCCGATTGGGGGGAGCCGGATCACGTGGAGGTGTGGCTTCCCGGTCTGTGTTGCAGTCACGTTACAACGATGACGAACGGATTACAAGCCTTTCCTGAAAAGAAATGCTAGCGCAGTACACATGGCTAGCTGAGCCCAGGCGCGAAGATGCCCCGGGCGAGTACCCGGGGCATCCAGTTCGCTACGGGGCTATCAGCTCAGGGTGCGGAGGATGACTCCGTCGCCCTGGCCGCCACCGCCACAGAGGGCTGCGGCGCCGGTGCCGCCACCGCGGCGTCCGAGCTCGAGCAGGGTGGTCAGCGCCAGGCGGGTGCCCGACATGCCTACGGGGTGACCGAGAGCGATGGCGCCACCGTTGACGTTGGTGATCTCGTCGGTGATCCCGAGATCACGCATCGAAGCCACGCCGACGGCGGCGAAGGCCTCGTTGAGCTCGAACAGGTCGATGTCGCCGATGGCGATACCCGCCCGCTCAGCGGCCTGCATGATTGCTCGCGACGGCTGGGTGAGCAGCGAGGCGTCGGGGCCGGCTACCTGGCCGTAGGAGATGATCTCGCCCAGGGGGGTCGCGCCGAGCTTGTCGGCGGCGTCCTTGGAGGCGACGATGACCGCGGCCGCCCCGTCGGAGATCTGCGATGCGTTGCCGGCGGTGATGTTGCCGGCGGAATCGAAGGCGGGACGCAGCTTGCCGAGCGAATCGAGGGTGGTCTCGGGGCGCACGCCCTCGTCGGCGTCGATCACGATGGGGTCGCCGCGGCGCTGGGGCACCTCGACGGCGATGATCTCGTCGGTGAACCGGCCGTCCTTCTGCGCAGCCGCGGCCCGTTCGTGGGACTTGGCGGCGACGTCGTCTTGGCTCGAGCGGTCGAGACCGGCCGAGGCGGCGTACTTCTCGGTGCCTGCGCCCATGGCGACCTGGTCGAAGGCGCAGAAGAG
>CAZEFG010000130.1:0-6761 GCA_964511355.1 uncultured Iamiaceae bacterium | reverse complement strand
TTCCCCCATTGGGTGTTCGCCGGATTGTCGCCACACTCTATGCCACGCGTCACACCTGAGGTGCACGCATCGGTAACCCGTGAGCGAGACGCCGTCGAGGTTGCATGCTTATGCACCTCCCTGTATGGTGCGGGCCATGACCAAGGTAGGCATCATCGGCGCCTCGGGCTTCACCGGAGCCGAGCTGCTGCGTCTGTGCGCGGCCCATCCCAACCTCGAGGTGACCTTCGCCACCGGCGACTCCCAAGCCGGTACCCGGGTTGCCGACCTCTACCCCAGCCTGGCGGCGGCCTATCCCGAAATCGTCTATGAGTCGTGGAGCCTCGACCTGGTCGACGACGTCGAGTTGGTCTTCTTGGGTCTGCCTCACGGGGCCTCGCAAGCGATCGTCCCCGACCTCATCGCCCGTGACGTGGTGATCATCGACCTTGCCGCCGACTTCCGCCTCGCTGACGCCGGTCTCTATCCCACCTGGTACCACGAAGACCACCAGGCTCCTGATCTTCTGAGCCGTTTCGTCTACGGGCTTCCCGAGTTGTACCGCTCCGAGCTGAGAGGTGCCCGCGCCGTAGCTGTTCCGGGCTGTTATCCGACCGCCGCCAACCTCGCGTTGGCCCCGTTCGCCCGTGCCGAAGCGGTCGCGCTCGAGGGCATCATCGTCGACGCCGCCAGCGGGGTGTCGGGTGCCGGGCGTCCCCCCAAGGCGGGCACCACCTTCGGCTCGGTCGACCACAACTTCGCCGCCTACGGCCTCCTCGATCACCGCCACACGCCCGAGATCGAACAGGTCCTCGGGGCTTCGGTGTTGTTCACGCCCCACTTGGCCCCCATGAGTCGCGGCATCCTGGCCACCTGCTACGCCCGACCAACCACCGATCTCACCACCGAGTCGGCGCTCGACCTGCTGCGGTCTCACTATGAGGGTGAACCGTTCGTGGTCGTCACCGAGGGGTCACCGTCCACCAAAGCCACCCTCGGCGCCAACACCGTGCACATCACCGCCCGCGTCGATCCCCGCACCGGCTGGCTGGTCGCCATCGCCGCCATCGACAACCTGGTGAAGGGGGCTTCTGGGCAGGCAATTCAGTGCGCCAACCTGGCTCTAGGCCTCGACGAGACTGCCGGCCTTCCACTGGTCGCCCTCCACGCCTGATCCGTCCCGGGACGACCGACGACCCGACCACGCCACTCGGGTCCATCTGCTTGCAACTGTTCTCAACGAGGAGACAACTTCATGAGCGTCACCGCTGCTGCTGGATTCGTCGCCGCCGGCATTGCGTCTGGCATCAAGCCCGAAGGCCAACTCGATCTGTCGCTCGTCGCCACCGACGACGGTTCGCCGGTTCCGGCGGCTGCCGTGTTCACCCAGAACAAGATGACGGCGGCTCCGGTGGTCACCACCCGCAATCACCTGATGCGCAGCGAGGGCATGGCCGCAGGGGTGATCCTCAGCAGCGGTAACGCCAACGCCGCCACCGGCAAGCCCGGGCTCGAGAACGCCAAGCGGATGTGTGCCGGCGTCGCCGACCAACTCGGTTGCGAAGCTCACGATGTGCTCGTCTGCTCCACCGGGTTGATCGGAATTCCGTTGCCCATCGACACCATCGAGGCCGCCATCCCGGCGTTGGTGGAGGCTCGGGGAGGCGACGAGACGGCCGGGGTCACCGCCGCCGACGCCATCCTCACCACCGACACGGTCCGCAAGCAATCCGTGGCGAACGGCTCCGGATTCGTGGTGGGCGGAATGGCCAAGGGCGCCGCCATGCTCGCCCCCAACATGGCCACCATGTTGGCCGTACTCACCACCGACGCCGAGGCCACGCCGCGCCAGCTGAAGGAAGCACTCACCCGGGCCATGCCGGTCTCGTTCAACGCCATGAGCGTCGACGGGTGTACCTCGACCAACGACACCGTGATCCTCATGGCCAGTGGTCGGGCCGGCCCGGTCGATCCCGAGGACCTCGCCCGGGCGGTGGCCGAGGTCTGCCGCGACCTGGCCGCCCAGATGGTGGGCGACGCCGAAGGAGCCACCAAGGTGGTGTCGGTACGGGTGACCGGCGCGGCCGACGACGCCGAAGCCGAAGCCGCGGTGCGCAAGGTCGCCGAGAGCCAACTCGTCAAGTGTTCCTGGTACGGACAAGATCCCTACTGGGGACGGATCGCCAGCGAACTGGGCAGCGCCGGAATCTCCTTCGACCCCGACAAGGTCTCGGTCACCTACGGCGCGCATCAGGTCGCCGAGCACGGTGTTTCCATCGCTCACGACGCCGATGCTCTGGCCCAGTACATGGCCGGACGCAATCTCGAGATCGTGGCCGACCTGGGCATGGGTCGCGGGGAGGCCACCGTGTTGACCAACGACCTGACCCACGCCTACATCGACGAGAACATGGGGACCTCATGAGCGGGACCGGCACGATCCCGGCGGGCACCAAGGCCGAAATCCTGCTCGAAGCACTGCCGTACATCCACCGCTTTCGCGACAAGATCGTGGTCGTCAAGTACGGCGGGAATGCCATGGTCGACCCATCGCTTGCCGTGGCCTTCGCTCAGGACATCGTGCTCATGCGGGCGGTGGGCATGCGCCCGGTGGTGGTTCACGGGGGTGGACCCCAGATCGGCGAGCTCATGGACCGGCTGGGCAAGAAGCCTGAGTTCCGCGACGGTCTCCGGGTCACCGATGCCGAGACCCTCGACATTGCTCGCATGGTCCTGGTGGGCAAGGTCAACCGCGACATCGTCGCGGCGATCAACGTCAACGGACCGTTCGCGGTTGGGTTGTCCGGGGAGGACGCGGGACTGATCCTGGCCAGTGCCCGCAACCCCGACCTCGGTTTCGTGGGTGATGTCGAAGCGGTGAATCCCGGCATCATTCATCGGCTCCTGGCCGAGAACCTGGTGCCGGTGGTGTCGACCATCGGTGCCGACGTGGCCGGGCAGGCCTACAACATCAACGCCGACACCGTGGCCGGGGCCATCGCGGTGGCACTCGAAGCCGAAAAGCTCGTGTATCTGACCGATGTCGAAGGGCTGTACGCCGACTTCGACGATCAGTCGTCGTTGATCCGGCGGATCGAGCCGTCGGCCCTTCAGGCCATGCTCGACGACGGCACCCTCACCGGCGGCATGATCCCCAAGGTGGCGGCGTGTGTGCACGCGGCCACCCGCGGAGTGCGGTCGGCCCACATGATCAACGGCACCACCCCCCACGTGCTGTTGCTGGAAATCTTCACCGACGAAGGAATAGGCACCATGGTCTCGGCGTACCCGCCGGTCGCCGAACCCGATGGCCCGTCCGAGGAGGCCCAACCATGACCCGATCCGCCCATGCTGTTGCCATGGGAGCTGCCGGGGGCGGGACCGATGGCCTCCCCGACCTCGAACGCTGCCCGCTCATGCCCACCTACGGCGCCCCTGGCGTGCAGTTCGTCAGGGGCGACGGCTCCTGGCTGTGGGACCGTGAAGGCAAGCGCTATCTCGACTTCTTGTCAGGGCTGGCGGTCACGTCCCTCGGCCACGCCCACCCCGTCGTGGCCGACGCCATAGCTGAACAAGCCAAGACCCTGCTGCACGTATCGAATCTGTTCGGGACTGAACCCGGGGCCCACGTCGCCCGGACTCTCGATCTCCTGATGGGCGGGGGTGGGCAGGTCTTCTTCGCCAACTCCGGGGCTGAAGCCAACGAGGCGGCCATCAAACTGGCCCGCAAATGGGGTGGCCACGGCCGTTATCAGGTCATCAGCGCTTACGGCTCGTTCCATGGTCGTACCCTCGCCACCCTCCACGCGACCGGCCAACCTTCCAAATGGGAGGGTTTCCAGCCCCTTCCCGATGGTTTCCGCCACGTGGCCTGGCACGATCTCGATGCGCTCGAGTCCGCCATCGACGAGACGGTCGCCGCCGTGTTGCTCGAACCGGTCCAGGGCGAGGGGGGAGTGAACCCGGCCGGCGCCGAGTACCTCCAGGGCGTGCGCCGCCTGTGCGACGAGCGCGGCATCCTGTTGATGTTCGACGAAGTCCAGACCGGCCTCGGGCGTACCGGCAGGTGGTTCGGCCACCAGCACGCAGGGGTACGGCCCGACGTCGTCTCCATGGCCAAGGCCCTCGGCAACGGCGTGCCCATCGGCGCCTGCTGGGCCGCCGCCGGCGTGGCCGCCGCGTTCGAACCGGGCGATCACGCCACCACCTTCGGCGGACAGCCCCTGGCCACCGCAGCCGCCCGGGCGGTGTTGGCGGTCATGCAAGCTGAGGACGTGCCGGCGCGAGCGTCGCGAGCGGGTGCCCTCCTCTCCGAGAAGATGCACGGATTGCCCGCGGTGGTCGGTGTACGCGGGACTGGTTTGCTCCTCGGCGTCGAGCTCGACGGTCACGATGCGCGTGTCGTGGCATCGTCGGCGCTCGAGGCGGGACTCATCGTCAACGGAGTCACGCCCACGACGCTGCGCCTGGCGCCTTCTCTGCTCGTCTCCGATGACGAGATCGACGCCGCCATCGACATTTTGAGGACGGTCCTGTCATGAGACACTTACTCGAGATCGACGATCTCAGCTCGGCCGAACTGATCGAGGTTCTCGATCGCGCCGAGGTCACCGATGCTCGCCAGGTGCTCCAAGGCAAGGGCATGGCGTTGGTCTTCGAGAAGCCCTCGGCCCGCACCCGCAACTCGATGGAGATGGCGGTGGTGCAGCTTGGCGGCCACCCCCTGTCGATCCGCGGCGACGAGGTCGGTCTCGACGTGCGCGAGACCGTCGAGGATGTCACCAACACCCTGGCCTGCTACCACTCCATGATCGGTGCGCGGGTCTTCGACCATGGCCACGTGGAGCGGATGGCGGCGGTCGGGGCCGTTCCGGTGGTCAATCTGCTGTCGGACCAGGCCCATCCCATGCAGGCCCTGGCCGACCTGTTGACCATCCGCCAGGAACTTGGTCGCCTCGACGTCACCGTCACCTACGTCGGCGACGCCAACAACGTGGCGCGGTCGCTCGGCATCGCGGTGTCTATGGCGGGCGGACGGTTCCGCATCGCCTCACCGGCCGGCCATGCATTCAGCGACGCCGATCTCGACCGGATCTCGGCCGCCGGCTCACCCCCAGAGGTGTTCGACCGGCCCGATGCAGCGGTCGAAGGGGCCCACGTCGTGTACTCCGACGTATGGACATCAATGGGTCAGGAGGCCGAAGCGGCGGCCCGGCTCAAGGCATTTGAAGGATTCACCATCACCGGATCCATGCTGGGAGCGATGGCCGACGACGGCATCTTCATGCACTGCCTACCGGCTCATCGAGGTGAGGAGGTTGCGGCCGAGGTGGTCGACGGCGATCGGAGCCGGGTGTGGATCCAGGCCGAGAACCGCATGCACGCGGCGCGGGGCCTCCTGTGGTGGCTGATGGAACAAGGCGCCGCCCGACAGGGGGACCGGTGAGCGAGGCCCGCCTCTCGAAGAATCAACGCCAGCACCGGATCGCCAAGCTGCTGGAGACCAACCTGGTAGCCAACCAGTCACAGCTCGTCGAGCTGCTGGCCGCAGACGGCGTGGTGGCCACTCAGGCGACGGTATCGCGCGACCTTGAAGATCTCGGCGCCATCAAGGTCCGGGTCAGCGGGGGAGAGACGGCCTACGCCATCCCCGAACTGCCCACCGAACAGCACGCGCCCGAGGATCACCTGCGACGCGTGCTCGGCGATTGGGTGGTCGAGGTCGACCACTCGCACAACCTCGTGGTCCTGCGGACCCCGCCCGGATCCGCGCATGTTGTCGGCTCGGCGCTCGACCGGTCGAGCCTGGCCGGGCTGGTCGGAACGGTGGCCGGCGACGACACCTTGCTCTGTGTGGCCTCTGAAGCGCTGGGTGGTCAGGGCCTGGCCACCATCCTGCGAGACTTGGCCGGTCTCCCCACCCCCGAAAGGAACGATGCCCGGTGACCACGGGGTCCGATGCTCGCGTTCTCACTTCTCTGCCTGTCGGCGAACGGGTCGGCCTGGCCTTTTCCGGAGGGCTCGACACGTCAGTGGCGGTGGCCTGGATGCGCGAGAAGGGTGCGATTCCCTTCACCTACACCGCCGACATCGGCCAGCCCGACGAGCCCGATCTCGACGCAGTCATAGCTCGCGCCACCGACTACGGCGCCGAAGCCGCTCGCCTGGTCGACTGCCGCGACGAGCTGGTGCACGAGGGTCTGGTCGCTCTGCAGTGTGGGGCGTTCCACATCACCACGGCGGGCAAGACGTACTTCAACACCACTCCGCTCGGCCGGGCGGTCAGCGGCACGATGCTGGTGCGGGCCATGCAGGCCGATGGTGTCGACGTGTGGGGCGACGGCTCGACCTACAAGGGCAACGACATCGAGCGCTTCTATCGCTACGGGCTGTTGGTCAACGCCAACCTGCGCATCTACAAGCCTTGGCTCGACCCCAGTTTCGTCGACGAGCTTGGTGGCCGCTCCGAGATGAGCGAGTGGCTCAGCAAACGCAATCTGCCTTACCGCGACAGCGCCGAGAAGGCGTACTCCACCGACGCCAACCTGTGGGGAGCAACCCATGAGGCCAAGGACCTCGAGGAGTTGTCGGTCGGTATCGACATCGTCGAGCCGATCATGGGCGTCCGCTACTGGGACCCTGAGGTCGAGGTCGAGTCGGAGGAGGTCACGGTCCGCTTCGAGGCCGGTTGGCCGGTTGCCATCAACGGCGAGGTGTTCGACGACCGCGTGGCCTTGGTGATGAAAGCCAACGAGATCGGTGGCCGTCACGGCCTCGGCATG
>CAZEFG010000129.1:0-6812 GCA_964511355.1 uncultured Iamiaceae bacterium | reverse complement strand
GCGCCGGTGCCGCCCTTGACGGTGAGGATGCGGGCCACCTCGAGGATGATGTCCTTGGGGGCGGTCCAGCCGTTGAGGCTGCCGGTGAGCTTCACGCCGATGGCCTTGGGCCAGCGGATGTTGAACGGGAAGCCGGTCATGACGTCGACGGCGTCGGCGCCGCCCACGCCGATGGCGACCATGCCGAGGCCGCCGGCGTTGGGGGTGTGGCTGTCGGTGCCGATCATCATCCCGCCGGGGAAGGCGTACTGCTCGAGCACGACCTGGTGGATGATGCCCGAGCCCGGCTTCCAGAAACCGATGCCGTACTTGGCCGACACCGACTCCAGGAAGTCGAACACCTCGGAGTTGCCTTCGAGGGCGGCCATGAGGTCGACCTTGCCGTTCTCCTTGGCCTGGATGAGGTGGTCGCAGTGAACCGTCGACGGAACCTGAACCTCGGGCAGGCCCGCGGTCATGAACTGAAGAAGAGCCATCTGGGCGGTGGCGTCCTGCATCGCCACCCGGTCGGGGCGCAGGTCGGTGTAGGACACGCCGCGGTCGAGGCCGCCGGTGTCGGGGTCGTCGAGGTGGTTGATCAGGATCTTCTCGGCCAGGGTCAGTGCTCGGCCCAGTCGTCGGCGCCCGGTGGCGAGGCGTTCGTCGAGGGTGCTGTAGACGCTCTCGATGAGCTCGATGGGGGTGTTGGCAGCGACAGCCATGGCAATCCTCTTGTGTTGGTGGGGTGGGGGGCTCGGGTCTGAGATCTGGAAAGGGGGAGCGGGCTTGCCCGTTCCGCGAAACGATACAAGTATAGGACAAGTGAGGACCATCCGCTATCGCACCATCGCCGAAGATCTCCGGTCCCGGATCACCGCGGGCGAGTACGGGGCGGGGCGCCTCCTGCCGAGCGAATCGGCTCTGTCGGCAGCCTATGAGGTCAGCCGGGTCACCATCCGCAAGTCGCTCGAACTGTTGCGCCAGGAGGGCCTGGTCGACTCCCGCCAAGGCTTCGGCTGGTTCGTGGCGGTCGATCCGGTGAGCCAGAGCCTCGGCCGGTTGGGGACCATCGAGTCCCAGCTCGCCGAGTCCGGTGCCGAGGCCGTCCGCAAGATCCTCGACTTCGGGTTCGTGCGGGCGCCGGCGCCGGTGGCCAAGGTGCTCGGCGGCGGGACGGTGCTTCGCGTCCGCCGGGTGAACCTGGCCGACGGTGCCCCCTTCGCCCGGGTCACCGTGTGGTGCCCTGAAAGCCTGGCCGCCGAGTTGTCGCGCGCCGATGTCGAGCGGTCGTCGTTCTACGAACTGCTCCACGTGTCGCTCGGCGGGGCCACCCAGACCATCGGCGCGGCGGCTGCCTCGGAATCCGATGCCCAGGTGCTCGACGTGCCGGTGGGGTCACCGGTGCTGGTGTGTGACCGGATCACCCGCGACGCCGACGGAATGCCGGTGCTGGTGAGCGAGCACGTGTTTCCCGCCCATCTCACCCAGTTCGTGGTCGAGCTGCCTCACGTGGCCGGCTCGATCAGCCCCACCGGCCTGCGCCTGGTCGACTAGCTCGACCGCGCGACCTCCCCGCCTCCCGAAACCGGGCGCCGTAGCGCGCGCGTGGCGGTCGCTGGCGCGCCCAGAAGGCTGGTGACCAAATGACGAGGCCTACACGTTGGCCACCCGGCGGGCGATGCCGGAATGGATGCGGCTGCTGCGAGCGCGGGGGACGACATGCCAGAGCTGGTCGACGGTGTCGCCCCAGTGGTCGAGCAATTCGGTGGCCCGGGCCGAACCGGTCAGTTCGGCGTGGATCTCGACCAGCAGAAGAGCATCGTCGAGCGATGCCTGGTCAGGGCGGATGGCCTCGACCAGGTCGGCGTTGAGGTGATGGATGAGCCGCTCCAGATGCGGGTCCCACACGAACGCCTGGCCCCCGGTCATGCCCGCTCCGAAGTTGAAACCCATGCGGCCGAGCACCATCACCGTGCCTCCGGTCATGTACTCACAGGCATGGTCGCCAACGCCTTCGACCACCGCGACAGCGCCCGAGTTGCGCACCGCGAAGCGTTCGCCGGCCGACCCGGCCACGAACAGTTCGCCCCCGGTGGCGCCATAGAGGCAGGTGTTGCCCACCAGCGCGGGGGTGTGATCGACGTGGGTGCCGTAGGCGAGAGAGGCGTCGTCGGCGGGGGGCCGCACGATGATCCGGCCTCCACCCATTCCCTTGCCCACGTAGTCGTTGGCCTCACCCGTGAGGTCGAGCTCGACACCGTTGCCGAGGAAGGCCCCGAGGCTCTGCCCCGCCGATCCGGTGAGCCGAACCCGGGCTCGGCCCCGGGGCACGGTGGCTCCGAACTCGAGTGCCAGGGCACCCGATAGCGCCGCGCCCAGTGAACGGTCACGGTTGCGGATGGCATAGCGCAACTCGACATCGTCGCCGTCCCACACCACCCGGAAGGCATCCGCCAGGAGTTGGTCGCCGAGATCGGATCGAGGGTCCTGGAGGGCGACCCGTTCGACAAAGCGCCGTGGGGCGTCGGGCTCGTCGGCCGCTGGATCGCGCAACAGGGGCGCCAGGTCGACCGCGTCGGCACGGTCGTTTCCGGTGCTGCGTTGGCGCAGGAGGTCGACCCGGCCCACGGCCTCGTCGAGGCTGCGCAAGCCGAGTTGAGCGAGATAGCCCCTCACTTCCTCGGCGACGAACATGAAATAGGTGGCGACCCCCTCGGGCGTCCCCGCGAAGTTGGCCCGTAGATGGGGGCGCTGGGTGGCGACGCCGGGCTTGCAGGTGTCGCGGTGGCAGGCCCGCAACATGATGCAGCCCTCGGCGATCATGGCGGCGGTGCCGAAGGAGTACTCGTCGGCGCCGAGCAGGGCCGCGGTAATCACCTGACGACCGGTCTTGAACCCGCCGTCGACCCGCAGCTTCACCCGACTCCGCAGGCCGTTCTCGACCAGAGCTTGCTGGCAATCGGCCAGACCCAGCTCCCAGGGCATACCGGCGTGCTTGATCGATGACAGGGGACTGGCACCGGTGCCACCGTTGGCTCCCGACAGGTGAACCACGTCGGCCAGTGCCTTCACCACCCCAGCGGCGATCGTTCCTACGCCGTCCTCGGCCACCAGCTTCACCGACACCTGAGCCGCGTTGACCTGCTTGAGATCGAAGATCAACTGGGCCAAGTCCTCGATGGAGTAGATGTCGTGGTGGGGTGGGGGAGAGATGAGGCCGATGCCCTCCTGGGTGTGGCGCAGGCGGGCGATCTCGGCCGAAACCTTGTGCCCCGGTAGTTGGCCGCCCTCGCCGGGTTTGGACCCCTGGGCCATCTTGATCTGAATCTCGTCGGCGAACGCGAGGTACTCGGGGGTGACACCGAAGCGTCCAGATGCCACCTGCTTGATCCGCGAGTTCTTGTCGTCGCGGCCCAACCCCCGGGTGCGATAGCGGTACGGGTCCTCGCCGCCCTCGCCACAGTTGGCTTTGCCGCCGATGAGGTTCATGGCCCGGGCCAGGTTCTCGTGGGCTTCCTTCGACAGGGCTCCGTGGGACATGGCGCCGGTGCTGAACCGCTTCACGATCTCGCTGGCCGGCTCGACCTCGTCCAGTGGAACGGGCTGGCCCGTCGCGACCAGCTCGAGCAGGTCGTCGAGTTCGGTGGTGGGCCGTTCGTTCACCAACTTGGCGAACGCTTCGTAGGTGCCGGCCGATTCGGTGCGAATGGCGGCCTGCAGCAGGTGGGCCTCGGTCATGTCGGCCAACTGGTCAGGGGTCGGGGTGACACCGTTGGCGGCCGCCGCGTCCTGGGCCACGGTCAAGGCGTGCATGGCATCGACCATCTCCTTGTTGTTGGAGTGGTACTCGCCGCCCTTGCGGTCCCGCACCCAACCGGGCGAGCTCAGGCCGGGGTCGGCTTCGGTGGGCCAGGCCTCGGCGTGGAGTCGGAGAAGATCCTCGCCCAGGCATTCCCACGACACGCCGCTGACGATCGAAGGCGAGCCACCGAAACACACCTCGACCACGTCGTCACCGAGCCCGATCACCTCGAAGATCTGCGCCCCCCGGTAGCTGTCGAGGGTCGAGATCCCCATCTTGGACAGCACCTTCGCCACCCCCGCCTCGAACGCCGCCTGGAGGTTGAACTGGGCTTCGGGGCTGATGTCGACGCTGTCGTCGGCATCAGCCTCCGCGCCGACGGTGTGCAGGGCCAGACGAGGACAGATGGCGTCGGCCCCGTAGCCGAGGAGGCAAGCCACGTGGTGAACGTCGCGGGCGTCGTCGGCCATCACCACCAGGCTGGCGTCGGAACGGCGGTTGGCCTCGGTGAGACGTTGGTGGACCGCGCCGGTGGCGAGGAGCGACGGGATCGCCACTCGCTCGGGGGAGATGTTGCCGTGGTCGATGACCAAGATGCCCACGCCGCTGGTCACCACATCGACGGCCTCATCGGCCAGGCGAACCACCGCCGCGGCCAGACCGGTTGGTCCGTCAGCCGCGGCGAACGTGGCGTCGAGGAGGTGGATGTCGAACGGGTTGCGCCCAGGCTCGTGAAACTGCTCGAGCGCCGAGGGGTAGATGAAGAACGACGGCAGCGAAAGCAGACGGGTGGCTTCGGGCCGCTCAGTGAGGAGCGGCTGGCGAGGGCCGAGCAGCGTCTGCAGGCTCATCACCGCCCGCTCTCGGATGGGGTCGATCGGCGGGTTGGTGACCTGGGCGAAGCGTTGGCGCAGGTAGTGGTGGATCGGACGGGGCCGGTCGGCGAACTGGGGCAGGGGAGTGTCGTCGCCCATCGAGAAGGTGGGCTCGTAGGCATCGGCGGCCATGGGCTTGAGCACCATGGCCATCTCCTCCTTGTTGTATCCGTGGGCCACCTGACGGTTGACGAGGTCGTTTGGTGGGGTGAGCACCGCTTCGCCGGCGCTCATCCGACGGAAGCCGTCGGCCGCCCAGCGGCTGAAGGGCGCTTGGGTGGCCAGGCGCTCTTTGACCTCGTGATCGAACTCCACCCCTACGCCTGAGGGGTCGACGACCAACATCTGCCCCGGTCCGAGACGGCCACGACGAACCACCCCGTGGCCGGACACGTCGATGGCGCCAACCTCAGAGGCGCAGACCACCAGGCCGTCTTCGCAGATCTGCCAGCGAAGGGGGCGGAGCCCATTGCGGTCGAGCGTGGCACCAACCCGCAGGCCATCGGTGAAGACAACGCCAGCCGGGCCGTCCCACGGCTCCATCAAGGCCGAGTGATAACGGTAGAAGCCCTGAACCTCGGTCGACAGGTTGCGGCTGGACTCCCACGCATCGGGGATGAGCATGGCGATGGCGTGATCGACGGCGCGGCCGCTGCGGGTGAGCAACTCAAGGGCTTCGTCGAGCTTGCCCGAGTCAGAGGTGGCGGAGTCGAGCACCGGGCGGAACAGGTGCTCAGGCCCGAGCCCAACCTCTTCGGTGCCGATGCGCGACCGACCGAGCATGCGCCGCTCGTTGCCCCACAAAGCGTTGATCTCGCCGTTGTGGCACAGCATGCGGAACGGCTGGGCCCGTTCCCATGTTGGCAAGGTGTTGGTGGAGAACCGCTGATGGAACACCGCGAACGGGGCCTGGTAGTCGTCGTCGGCCAGGTCGAGGTAGAAGTTGGCGAGTTCGTCGGCCGCCACCAGGCCCTTGTAGACCACGGTACGAAACGAGCTCGAGACCACGTAGGTGCCGGCGACGGCGGCGGCGACCCGTCGACGCAGCCGGTAGGCCGCTCGTTCGTCGTTGGCCCCGGTCGGGTCGCGGAAGAGTGCCTGGACGAGGGTGGGCATGGTGCCGCGAGCGAGGTCACCGAGGTGGGTGGGGTCGGTCGGCGGAGTGCGCCAAGCGACCAGTTCCAATCCTTCGGCCGCCAGGGCGTCCTCGACGGCGGAGCGGGGGTCTTCTCCCCTCACGAACAGCGAAATGATCCCGACGCCCTCACCGAACAACCGCTGCGGTATCGGGGTCAACACGCCGGCTCCGTCGCCGGTTCGGGCGTCGGCGGCCAGCGCGCCGCGGTGTTTGACGTTGGCGAGGCCTTCGAGCGCGGCGGCCACCACCGATCGGGTCGTGGCGCCGGTGGTGTCGGCCACGAACCCGATTCCGCAGGCGTCGCGCTCGCGGTCGGGTCGAATCAAGGGTCGACGGGTTGCTGGCATGGTTCACCTCTGAGGGGTCGATCGACGGGAGGACCAAAAGGTCCACGGTTCCGATTGATCGAGGCGGTCTGTGACACGCCGCTGTGTCGAGCCGACGGTCTCTCACCAATGAGAGACGTTCGGCGAAGGCGCCATTGCCAAGCCCCGATCGGAGGTGGGGTAATGGTACCCCACCGACTCCTGACGAAGTCGGCCTGGTGCTACCGTCAGCGGTCAGCAATCATCTAGCGCACCCCTGGAGGGTTCGAGTTGAGCGAGCAGACGGGTTCCTGGCAACCAGACCCCTTCGGGAGGCACCAGTACCGGTACTGGGACGGTGCGCAGTGGACCGATCAGGTCTCCAACGACGGTGTGGTCAGCACCGACCCTGCGGTGGCCGATGTGGCACCTGCGGCTGAGGCTCCCGTCGAGGCAGGTGCGGCCGAGCCGACCCCGCCCGCGGAAGATCCGGCCGGCTGGGCCGCGGCCTCTGACCCGGCACCCACCCAGGCTGTCCCCGCGGCCGATCCGACCATCTCCACCCCGACCTACGCGGCGCCGGCCCCACCAGCTACCCCTGGAGGTCCTGGCTATTACGACCCGCCTCCGACCGCCACCGGCGACGGCGACGGTAGCGGCGGTAGCAAGCTTCCTTTGATCATCGTGGGCGTTGGTCTATTGGCCCTGATCCT
>CAZEFG010000128.1:0-6898 GCA_964511355.1 uncultured Iamiaceae bacterium | reverse complement strand
CGCACCTGCTTTGGGAGCAGGGGGTCGCAGGTTCAAATCCTGTCTCCCCGACCAAGCCACTCTTCGGGGTGGCCTGCGGGTGTAGTTCAACGGCTAGAACCTCAGCCTTCCAAGCTGATGATGGGGGTTCGATTCCCCCCACCCGCTCCAATCAAATCGACTAGGGAACGCTCAGCGAGTGAGCAGGTCGAGGATCTGCTGGTTGTTGGTCATCTGGGCCATGCCTCCGTTCGGGAACGCGATCTCGGGTCGCGCTCCGGCGTCGAGAAGCAGACGGACCATGCTCACATCGTTGGCTAGGACCGCGGCCCACAGCGGGGCGGGTCCGGCGCGGTCGTTGTCGACCTGACCGTTGGGGTCGGCGCCGCGGGAGAGCAGGAAGGACAACATCTCGGGCTTGCCGCTACCGGCCGCCACGGCCAGCGGGGTCATCTCGCCTGCACCCAGGTCGCCGCCGTCGATGTCGGCGCCATGGTCGAGCAGCAGCTCCGCCAGGTCGAGGTCGCCGACCGCGGCCGCCGCCGAGAGTGGCGACATGCCACCTGCCCCTTGGTCTGACCCCGTATTGGGGTTGGCGCCCGCCTCCAGGAGAGCGGTCACCATGTCGCGCTGGCCCGCGATGATGGCGAACTGGAGGGGAGCCATGTGGCGCTCCTCGAAGGCGTTGGGGTTGGCGCCTCTCGCAAGCAACAGTTCGACGATGGCGGGATGCTGGAGGATGAGAGCGCTGATCAACGGGGTAAGCCCGTCGGACTCGCGACCGACGTCGGGGTCGGCGCCGCCGTCGAGCAGCCGGCGCACCTCGGCCAGGTCGCCCCGCTCGGCGGCCTCGACCAGGGGCGGTCGGGGCACCAGGATCAGCTCGGCGTCGTCGCCGTGAAGATGGTCGCGTGAGCCGTCGCCGTGGGGGTGGGCGATGTCGCGGGCCCGCGACGCGCTGCGGGCGGACTGCTCGGCATAGCTCTCGTCCCCGCTCACCAACACGTCCCAGATGCAGCTCTCCAGCTGCTCGTCCTCGAGCCCGGTGCGGCCACACAGGTTGCGGGCCTGGTCGATCTCGGCGTCGCTGAACGAGTCGAGGGTGACGACCTCGAGGGGGTAGTCGCGCAAACGGTCGGCGTGGTAGTCGAAACCACCGTCGACGGCGACGAACATCGACTCGTCGACGGTGATGCGGTACTCCTCCTTGAAGTCATCGGCGTAGACGTAACGCTCGCTGCTGGTGACCGGAAGCACACGACCGTTGCCGTCGACGATGTCGTTCTCAGCATCGCCGTCGGCATTGCCCATCAACCCGCTGACTCGACCCCACATGTCCTGGGGGACGTGGACGGACAAGTCCATGCGGCTACCGGGGAATATGACGGCCTCGACCTGCAGGCCGTCCCAGCCACGAATTCCGACGACCTGACGGGTGCCGACCACCCCCACGTTGGCCTCGACCATCCCCTCGTCGAAGGCCGCCATATCGCGGGTGATCAGCTCGTCATCGACGTAGATCTGGACTGCTCCGTCCGGAGCGAACTGCACGACCACCTCTCGCTCCCCGAGACGCACGGCGACACCGCTCACCACTGTGAACTGGTCGCCCTCAGGGTGGAACCGGCCCTGGATGAGGTCGGCCCCCTCGGCGTCGCGCATGATGCTGAACTCACCGGCGGCTTGGAACGCGTACGAGACCCCGTCGAGTGTTCGGATATGGGGGTCGCCGTACACCCTGCCGTCGCGGCGCGGCTCGCGTTCGCAGGCCTCCTGTTGACCCTCGCGGTACGGCTTGCCACCGGCAATGGCCACGCCCAGGTAGTAGACGTTCGCCATGCTGATGCAGTTGGGGTTACCGGCACAGGCACTCATGGTCTTGAACCACATTCCCTGGTCGCAGTAGCCCTGGGTGAGGCCCTTGGTCCCGTAGCACTTGTCGTGCCAGTTGCACGCCTCGGTGAAGCTCACTCCGAACCACACATCGGGCACGTCGATACCGTCGTCGCCCTGGCTACCGCAACCGTTCACCGGGGCGCGGTCGTCGACGACGTGGTCGGGGTACCAGCTCGTCGGGGCCCACGTCGACTGGGCGCCCGCGGGGACCGCGGTGATCAGACCGGTGGCCAGGACAACCAACGCCAGGACGACAGAGATAGGTCGGCGGGTTTTCATGAGCACCTCGCTCGCATGACAGCGGCGACCGCCGGAAGGTCGTCGCTCGTTGCCGGATCTTCGGTCGCCTGGAAGGCCTCGAGGCGAGCGACCATCCACTCCACTTCGTTGTTCTCCTCGGCTCGCGAGGTGGGCAGCGCCCTGATCTGTTCGATGATGTCGTCCATCGGGTCTTCCTGTTGGTCCTCGGTGACCTCCGGGAAGAAGTCGATCGAACAGAGGGCCTGCACGTACTCGGAGTCAGACGAGAGCGCCACGAGCTCGTGCACGCCGGTGCCGGCTGCTTCACTCGGCCCGGCCTGGGCCTCGGAGGTTGTGGCGGTGGTGTCGGGCGAGGTGTCGTCGTCGTCGCCGCCACAGGCGCTTACCAACAGCACGAACCCAAGGATCAGCGCGCCCAGATTTCTGCTTTTGTGTCTCATGACTCGGTCCCCGCTCCACGGATGGTTGCGGGATAGTAGCGAAGGATCAGGCGGCGACGCGGTAAGCCCAATACTCGTGCCAGGTGTGGGGATACACCCCGGCGACGAAGTAGCTCGACAGGTCACGCACCCGGGACCGGGCCCGGCGCGACACCAGCCAATAGGGCAACAAGGTGGCAACCACGAATCCCACCCCCACCAAGGGCAGATACAGGGGTCCCAACAGCCGGGCCTGGAACACATGCACCTGCTCGTGGCGTTCCAAACGCGGCGAACACCCGGCGACCACCATGCCCACCGTGGTGGCGTATCCGGCGATGGCCGGAGCGGCCAGATGGACTCGAGCTGTGTCGGCCGAGCGGGCGGCATCCAACTCGTTTCCGCGTCGGCGCAACACGGTGAGGAACAGAGCCCCGGCCCAGGTGTTGAGCGCGCTCCAGGTCACATCGACCGCCAGCAACGCACGGCCCCGAAGCCCGGGCGGATACGGGCGGCACCGGTACACCGCGACGGCACCGGCCAAGGCAAGGGGGACCGAGATCGCCACGCCAACCACCGATCCAATACCGGGGACGCCGCCGAGGGCACCGACCACCCACCCGAGAGCACCACCCATCGCGGTGATGGCGGCACCATGCAACGCAGCGGGGACCATGAGGCGGAGGCTAGCCTTCTGGGCCTAGCGACCAGCGGCCGGCCAAACGGCGGCCAGTCGAACATCGGGGGGAACCGAATGAGCGAGGCGACCGCATCCACCAACGCGGGCGAACTGCGTGGTGTGAGCGACGAAACCGGAATCAGCTTCAAGGGCGTGCCCTACGCCGCTCCGCCGGTGGGCAACCTTCGATTTCGACCCCCGCAGGCGGTGACACCGTGGGAGGGCGTACGCGATGCCTTGACCCTCGGCCCTTCGTGCCCCCAACCCGGCAATCGGCCGCCCGGGTGGCCCCAAGAGCACGCCGAGGACGAGGACTGCCTGTACCTCAACATCTGGACCCCTGCCCTCGACGACGGCGCCCGGCCGGTCATGTTCTGGATTCACGGTGGCGGCTACGCCATCGGATCGGGATCATGGGCGCTCTATGACGGTGCCAACCTCAGCGAGCGCGGCGACGTGGTGGTGATCACCGTCAACCACCGACTCGGACCACTCGGCTATCTACACCTGGCCGAGGTCGGCGGCGACGAGTTCGCCTCGTCGGGCAACAACGGCATGCTCGACCTCGTGATGGCCCTCGAATGGGTCCGCGACAACGCTGCCGCGTTCGGAGGCGACCCCGGCAACGTCACCGTGTTCGGCGAATCCGGCGGCGGAGCCAAGATCTCGACGCTGCTGGCCATGCCTCAGGCCGCTGGGCTGTTCCACCGCACGGTCATCCAGAGTGGCCCCGGCGTTCGTGTATTGAGCGAGCGGCGAGCGAACGAAGCGGCCCGCAACCTGCTCACCGAACTCGAGGTCACCGCCGACAACCTCTCGGCTCTGTGGGACCTCCCGGTCGAACGCTTCGTCGACGGAGGTTCAGGCGCGATGAGCCGCATGGCCTTCGCCCCTGTCCTCGACGGCACCGTCATCCCTGCACACCCGGTCAATGCCTTGGCCGAAGGGACCGCCATCGACGTGCCCATGATGATCGGCTGCAACCGCGACGAAGGAGCCGGCAGTCTCCCGGCCGAACTCGACGAGGAAGGCCTCCGCCAGCGTCTGGGCACCTATGGGGAGGCCCACGTCGACGAGATCACCGACACCTACCGCCAGATGATCCCCAGCATCGACGAGCTCGACCTGTTGAGCTTCGTGCTCACCGACTCCCGCATGCGTTACGGATCGATTCAGATGGCCGAAGCCCAGGTCAAGGGAATGAACTCGCCGGCGTTCATGTACTTCTTCACCTACACCCTCGGCGGGCGGGCCGGGCACGGCTATGAAATCGCCTTCCATTTCGACAACATTCGGTCGTCGTTGGGACACCAGTCGTCTGACCGCCAGCGGTTGGTCGACGAGATGAGCGAGGCGTGGCTGGCCTTTGCCCGTTCGGGCGACCCCAACCATGACGGACTCGCCCCGTGGCCGGCCTACCAACCACCTGAACGGGCGACCATGATGTTCGCCCGGGGCGGCAGCTACACCGAGGACGATCCGTCGGCTCCGGCTCGACAGCTTTGGGATCGCATCTTCTCGCGGCCACCCCGAGGCTGATCCACAGGTCGTAGGGTCCGGAAGGTGAGTCCGACGGACACCATCCCTTCCCCCGACGATCGAGCCCGTCGCATATCGCGCCACGATGCCCGACACCGCCTGGCGGCGTCGGTCACCAGGCTGTTGCCCCGGCGTTCCGATTACGCCGGTTTCGCCCGTGCCTGGCGATACGACGTGGTCGCCGGTGCGACCGTTGGCGTGGTGGCGCTGCCGCTGGCGCTCGCCTTTGGCATCACCACCGGATTGGGTGCCAGCGCCGGACTGATCACCGCCATCGTGGCCGGGTTGGTTGCCGCCGTCTTCGGTGGGTCACGGGTCCAGGTCTCGGGGCCGACCGGGGCGATGACGGTGGTGCTGGTGCCGGTGGTCGCCCGCCACGGGGCCGAAGCGGTGTACGTGGTGGGCATCCTTGCCGGAATCCTGGTCGTGGCCGCCGCATTCGCCCGCCTCGGCCGGTACCTCGCCTATGTCCCGTGGCCGGTCGTCGAGGGCTTCACCCTCGGCATCGCCGTCATCATCTTCCTGCAACAGGTTCCGTCTGCGCTCGGTGTGGAAAAGCCCGAGGGCGAGAACACTGCGGCGGTGGCGGCCAAGGCACTGGTTGACGCCTTCTCCAATGGGCAGGCGACGGCCCTCGCGGTAGTGGGTGTGGTGGTCGCCTTGATGGTGCTACTCCCCCGCCTTCACCGTTCCCTGCCGGAGTCATTGCTGGCCGTCATCGTCGCCACCGTCGCCTGTTCCCTACTGGATCTCGACGTCGTCAGGGTCGGCGCCATTCCCAATTCGCTGCCGTCACCGTCGATACCGCCGATGTCGCTGTCGTTGGTCAGTGCCCTGATGCCCGCCGCGATCGCCGTGGCGGTGCTCGCCGCGCTGGAGAGCCTCCTCTCAGCCCGGGTGGCCGACGGCATGGTCGATGGGCCCCGTCACGACGCCGACCGCGAGCTGTTCGGGCAGGGACTGGCCAACACGGCCTCATCGCTGTGGGGCGGAATGCCGGCCACCGGCGCCATCGCCCGCACCGCGGTGAACGTGCGCGCCGGTGCGCGTACCCGGGCCGCATCGGTGATCCACTCCCTGGTGTTGGTCGCAGTGGTGCTGTGGGGTGCCGGCCTGGTTGGCGAGATCCCGCTCGCCGCGCTGGCCGGGGTTCTGGTGGTCACCGCCGTTCGCATGGTCGACGTCTCCAACGTGCGGGCCGTGGTTTCCGCCACCAGGTCCGACGCTCTCGTCCTGGTGGCCACCGCGGTCGCGACGGTGGCCTTTGACCTGATCGTCGCCGTCGAGATCGGTATCGCTGTCGCTGCCCTCCTCGCATTGCGTCACCTCGCCCGCACCTCGACCATCACCATCGAACCCATCGGCCCGGGCAACGATCCCGGCCCGGGACCAGACACTCCTGGTGATGCGGTGGCTCAACTCGACGAGCACATCGTGGTCTTTCGACTCGACGGCGCACTGTTCTTCGGTGCTGCACAGCGATTCCTCCACGAGATCACAGCCGTTTCCGACGTACAGGTGGTGATCCTGCGGCTCCCGGAACTACAGATGCTCGACGCCACCGGAGCCCAAGCGATGGGCGAGATCGTGGCCGACCTCCACCAGAGAGGCATCACCGTGTTGCTCAAAGGGGTCAGGCGGGAGCATCAGCGCACACTCGCGGCGGTGGGGGTCGTTGACGGACTCGTCAGCCCCGACCACATATACGACGACCTCGACCTCGCCCTGGCCGAAGCCCGCCGCTTGGTGGGGTCGGATCTTGACAGCTAGTCCGGGCCGGATGTGACTACATAGGCCGCGGGGCCTAGTGCGGATGGGTAACATCCGAATTGACCGCAGTTGGCTTACCCAGGGGGAGACGCCGCGTGGCAGCAATCGAACTCGACGACGTCTGGAAGATCTTCGACGACGGCACCGAGGCGGTGCGCGGCATAGATCTATCGATCGAAGACGGCGAGTTCATCGTGTTCGTCGGCCCATCGGGCTGTGGGAAGACCACCGCGCTGCGCATGATCGCGGGGCTCGAAACGATCTCCAAGGGTGAGATCCTCATCGGTGGACGCGTGGTCAACGACGTTCCGCCCAAAGAGCGCGACATCGCCATGGTGTTCCAGAATTACGCGCT
>CAZEFG010000127.1:0-6900 GCA_964511355.1 uncultured Iamiaceae bacterium | reverse complement strand
CGCGCTCACGCGCCCAGAATGAACGGGGCACGTTCGATTCGCGGTGCCAAAACGGTTAGGGCCCCACGCGCTCAGCGCGTGGGGCCCTACCTGCACTAGGTCCCGCGGTTTGGTCCCGTCAGCCGGCTCGGCCGGAGCGGCGCGGGTACTGCGGAGGACGATCGGCCTCGGGCCGTTCGTCGAACACGACCACCGTGCCTTCGTTCTCGAAGAACGGGGTGTCGACATCGCCCACTTCGCCCGGCAGGTACCGCTTGGCTCCGTCGAGGTAGCGGTACATGCCCACATCGCCCGAGTCGTTGCGGGTGTCGGGCGCTTCGGGGTCCCAGAAGATCAGGGTGACGTCGTCGGCGCCCACGGTGTCGCCCTCCCACGGCCACAGGCCATGGTCGCCGTAGGAAACGCCGAACTCGGTGGCGTGGTCCCAAACCGGCGTGTACGAGAACAACCCGTCGCGGAAGGTCTCAGGGGTGAGGTTCGGCCCGGCGAGGTGGAAGCCGATGAACAGACGGCCCCAGTCGTAGATGCCCGTGTAGTCGCTCAGCTCCTCGCCGAGGTGCCAGCTAACCAGGTTGCCTTCCCGCTGGGTGTAATCGGGCGAGATCGGCGGCAACAGGTAGGAGATGCCGAAGGCGTTGGCCCACTGCTCCTGGTCGTAGAGGCGGGCCAAGGTCGAGCTGTCGGTTCCGGTCGAGCCGGTGATGATCCACTCGGGCCAGTAATCCTGGGCGGTCGCCTGGTTGGTGAGGTTGGTCGGCATGAACGGGTCGGTGGCCAAGATGACCGAGGTGACCCCGCTCGCCTTCAGCTTGGTGATGATCGACTGAGCATCCTCTTCGAGGTTTCCACCCGCGATGTAGTTGATGCTCTCGGTGAGAGTGACGCCATCCTCGCCGAGGAGCTCGATGACGTAATCGACACCGGCCTTGTAGGCGCCATCGGCGGTGTCGTACCAAACCAGACCAAAGACACGTTCCTGATCCTGGAAGGCCTCGTCACCGGCGTAGATGGCAGGCTGGCCGGCCAACCGCTTGGAGATGAGGTCGGCGCGGTGGACATAGCCCTGCGAGGACGCCATGAGCCCGGACCACACGTACGGCGACCATTCGATGTAGTTCTCGATCGGCTGGGATGCGGTGCACAGGCAGACGACGCCCCGATCGACCAGTTCGTTGACGTAGGCGTTGATGGCTGATCCACCGGGACCACCAAGGACGGCGAACGCGCCGATCTCTTCGGCGATGTAGATGGCGTCGGCGCGAGCTGCCGCTTCGTCGCTTCCATCGCCGGCCGCGGGCACCAACTCGACTCGGACCCGGCGACCGTAGGTCTCGTACAGGTCGTTGTAGGCACTGACCATCTTGAGCCGGTTCTCGATCCGCTCCTCGTCTTCGGGGCGGGTGACGCCGGTCTGAGCCTCGGCATCGATCGCTTCCTGGCTGCGCTCGGCGTCGTACACCGCGACCACGATCTCATCCGCGGTCACGCCCTGGTAGGTGGCCCCGCCATTGTCGGCTCCCTCGGGCCAAAGCGGCACACAGTCGGGTGCGTAGATGCTCGGCACCATGATGCGGCCGGTCTCGGGATCACAGTCGGGGGCATCCTCGCCGCCTTCCCTCGACCACTCGCCCTCGACCACGCCGCCGTCGTCGCCGTCGCCCGTGGTGCTGGTGGTGTCGTCAGGAGAGGTGGCGACCTCATCGTCGCCATCGCTTCCTCCCAACACGTTCACCGCCACGACCACCAGCGCGATCACGACGACGACCGCTAGCACCGGCCAGTACCGGGCTAGTGGTGAGGTGTTCTTCTCAGACGTCGATGATGACGTCGGCTCTGACGGTTCCACTCGGTTCCCCCCGTGGTTCGGACTATCGGTACAGGCGGTGTTCACAGCCCGCTCGCGCAGACTACTCTGTCTCGACAGTGCCGTGACCGCAGTCACACCAACCCATCAACTGGGCGGCCGTCCGGGCCGACACGGTGGCTGAGAGCACGGGCTGGATCTGCAACACAAACTTCCAGGGGGGAACATGGCAGCTAGGCGATCCGACGCTAGGCCGGGCGCGCTAAACATGCGACGCGTCGTCGGCGGACTGGCTGTGGCGCTGGCATTGACAGGCTGCATCGCTCCCGCCGATGAGGAGGGCACCAACACCACTGCCGACGTCGAACGGTCCAACCGGGTCGAGGGCGACGTCGAGGCGGCAGTGGGCGAGACCATCGAGGTCTTCGGCATCACCGCCACCGTCTCAGAGGTCGGGCGGGTCGCCTCCTACAGCGACCTCGACAGCTCCGGATACATCTGGGCCCAGGTCAAGATCGAGAACACCTCCAACCGCGAGGTCCCGTTCCACCGTCGCCACATCCGCCTCGAAAAGCCAGATGGTTCGCTGTCGAACGTGGCCAACATCTCGACCGAAACCCAGATCGAGGGCGGGACCGCCCGTGGCGATGTGCTCGAGCCTGGCGAGGTCAGAGAAGGTCAGGTGATCTATACCGCCGGAGACCTCGAAGGTCAGTTCGCCATCGTCTACCTACCGGACTCCCCCAGCGGTGACCCCCTCGACCGGGCACGCGGCGTGTGGGTGTTCGAGAGCGGGCCAGACGACGCCGAATGAGCAGCACCACCGCGGCCAGCGGGCGGCCCCAACTCATCACGACCGAGTCGTTGCGCTCGGCCGGCACCATCACCGCAGCCGGGGTGGCGTTCCTGGTCGCGCAAGCCGTACTTCTACCCATGCCGCTCGGGGTGGTACTTCGAGGCGCGATCATCGGCGGGCTGACCGCGCTGATCGCCATGGGCATCGCCCTCATCTACCGTGCCAACCGCATCATCAGTTTCGCCCAGGGGGACCTCGGCGCGGTGCCGACGGTGTTCACGGTGCTCCTGCTAAGCGGCACCGGGGTCCCCTTTCTCGTCGCCCTGCCCGTCGGCCTGTTGGCGGCACTGGCGTTAGGCGCGCTCATCGAGTTCCTCATCATCCGCCGTTTCACCAATGCCCCCCGGCTGATCCTCACCGTGGCCACCTTGGGGTTGGCACAGGCGCTCGCCGGATTCGGGCTGGTGCTGCCCATCTTGTTGAACGACGCCTGGCCGAACCTGTTCCCCAACACCGGTGTGGGCTCGATGTTCACCCCGCCGTTCGACCTGCGCTTCAACATCGGAACGGTGGTGTTCAACGCCAACGACGTGATCGCCGTCGTGACGATCATCGCATCGGTCATCGCCTTGTCGCTGTTCTTCCGCTATACCCGGATCGGCATCGCAGTCAGGGCGTCCGCTGAGAGCGCCGACCGGGCCATGTTGCTCGGAATCCCCGTCAAGCGCATCGGCACCATCGTCTGGGTCATAGCCAGCGTGTTGGCATTCCTCTCGTTGTTCCTACGGGCCGGAATCATCGGCCTCCCGTTGGGCAGCGTGCTCGGACCAACCATCCTGATCCGGGCCCTGGCCGCCTGCGTGATCGGCCGCATGGAGAACCTCACGGTGATCTTCTGGGCCGCCATCGGGTTGGGCATCGCCGAGCAGGGCATCTTCTGGAACACCAGCAGCCGCACACTCGTGGCGCCGGTGATCTTCGCGCTGGTGCTGGTCGTCCTACTGGTGCAGCGGCGCGGCAAGCTGGCCCGCACCGACGAGCAATCGAACTGGCAGGCGGTGGCCGATGTCCGCCCCGTTCCTCCTGAGCTGGCTTCGGTGCCCGAGGTCAGGTGGGGCTTTCGGGCGTTGAATCTCGCTTTGTTGGCGGTGGCGCTGGTGTTGCCGATGGTTCTCAGTGTCAGCCGGATCAACCTGGCGGGCACGATCCTCATCTACTCGATGGTGGCGGTGTCGCTGGTGGTGCTCACGGGCTGGGCCGGACAGGTGTCGCTCGGGCAGATCGCGTTCTTCGGCTTCGGCGCCGCCGTGGGAGGTGCCATCACCACTCGGTACGGCTGGGACATCTCGATCTCACTTCTGGCTGCGGCGCTGGTGGGTGCGGTGCTGGCCATCGTCATCGGGCTCCCCGCCCTGCGGGTCCGGGGTCTGTTCCTGGCGGTCACGACCCTGGCCTTCGCCGAGGCGACGTCTCGGTACTTCCTGAGCCGCTCGTACTTCGACTGGTGGCTCCCGACGGGCCGCGTCGCTCGCGACGAGCTGTTCGGGATCATCCCCATCGCCACCGAGCGCCAGTACTACTACTTCACGCTGGCCTGTTTGTTGTTGGTGATGCTCATGGCCCGCCAGGTGCGGAACTCCCGGGTTGGCCGCACGATCGTCGGCGTGCGAGAGAACGAGCGCGGGGCCCAGGCCTACGCGGTGAATGCCGTCCGGGCCAAGCTCACCGCCTTTGCCTTCTCAGGCTTCATCGCCGCGTTCGCCGGGGCCGTCTTCGTCCACCACCAACGCGACTTCGGAATTCAGCCCTACGACGCCACCGAGAGCCTTGCCGTGTTCACCATGGTGGTCATCGGCGGCTTGGGCTCGATCCCGGGCGCCATCCTGGGTGCCATCTACGTCAAGGGTGTTCAGCATTTCCTGCCGTCGGAACTGAGCTTCTTCGCCAGCGGAATCGGGTTGTTGGCCGTGCTGATCGCCCTGCCTGGCGGCCTGGCCTCGCTCATCTACCGGGGCCGCGACGGCTTCCTACGTCGGGTTGCCACCAAGCGAAAGATCCTGGTGCCGTCGCTGTTCGCCGATGCGGCCGACCTCGACAGCATCACCACCGGGCGCGACAAGGGAATGGAGTTCGTCCGTCAGATGGCCGACATCATGGATGCCTCCCGCGAGCAGAACAAGGAGGCCCGCCGCCGCTTGCTGAGCGGCGAGACGGCAGAGGACGGTGCCGATGACGCGACCGACCAGAGCAATGAGTCGCTCATGAACGACGAACCACACGACGACGAGATCTCCGAGCAAGGGGGTGTGCGGTGAGCATCGAGGCCCCTCCCGAAGCTTCGCCGTCCTCACCGGCGCCCAAACGGCGCAAGGCATCCACCGGCAGCAACAAGCCCCGGTTCCTCGACCGCTTCCGGTTGACGAACCTCACCGGAGGCGTATCCGCGTATCCGCTGTTCGTGTTGTTCGGGCTCAACGCGGTCGACGAACTCGACCGGGAGGCCTACAGCCTCCTCCTACCCGACATTCGCGACCATTTCGGTCTGAGCATCGGGGGGATCCTCACCCTCACCTCGGTCGTGGGCTTCTTCGTGTTGTTCCTCGAGATCCCGTTGGCCCACATGGCCGACCGCCGGAGCCGTACCCGTATCGCCACCGGCGGTGCGGCGGCGTGGGGTACCGCCACCTTCCTCACCGGCGCGGCGGCCAACATCTGGATGTTCGGCGCGGTCCGAGGAGCGGCGAACCTCGGTCGAGCCGTCAACGGCGCTACCCACCCGGCCCTGATCTCTGACTACTACCCCATCAATGTCCGGGCCACGGTGTTCGGCCTGTACAACGCGGCCAGCCCCATCGGACGTGTCGTCGCGGCTCTGGGTGCCGGCTGGATGGCGTACTACTTCGACTGGCGGGTGCCGTTCTTCGTCTTCGCCGTCCCAACCTTCTTGTTCGTGCTGTTGAGCCTGCGCCTGCGCGACCCCATCCGAGGCCGACACGAGCGTGAGGCCCACGGAGCCGACGAGATCACCGCCCAGACCGAAGAAGCTCCGGCGTCCATGGCCGAAGCATGGCGGGTGTTGTGGCAGATCCGCACGCTGCGCCGCATCTGGATCGCCAGCCCCTTCATCGCCATCCCCCTGTTCGCCCTCAGTCCGCTGTTGCAGTTGTTCTATGCCGACGTTCTCGGCCTCAACTCAGTCGAACGCGCCTACATCTCCATCGCGTCTGAGCCGTTCCAGATCCTGGGCTTGATCCTCGGTATCCCCCTGGCCACCAAGCTCATGCGCCGCGACCCAGCCCTCCTGCTGAAGCTGTTGGGTGGGGCTGCGGTGTTGCAGGTCGCCGCGCTGGTTTTTCTCATCTACACCGAGAACATCGTCGTGGTGGTCGCCATGCGCATGCTGTTGGCCATTCCCACCGCGGTGACCGCTCCGGCCCTGGCGGCGGCCATCTCACTGCTGGTTCCGCCCCGAGTTCGGTCGATGGGCTTCACCATCAACAACCTGTTCATCATCCCGGTGTTCCTGGTGGGCCCGATCATCGGCACCCTGGCCGACGAGTGGGGTTTGCGTCAGGGCATCTTGGTCCTGGCCCCCATGATCTTGATCGGTGTTGCCATCATCGCCTCGGCGGGACAGTTCATGGCCACCGACATCCACAAGGTCCGCACCACCACGGTGGCCATGGCCGAGGTTCGTCGTGCTCGCGACGAGGGTCGGGCCAAGCTTCTCCTGGTCAAGGAACTCGACGTCCATTACGACACCGTGCAGGTGCTCTTCGACGTCGACTTCGAGATCGGCGAAGGCGAGATCATCGCCCTGCTCGGCACCAACGGCGCCGGTAAGTCCACCTTGCTCAAGGCCATCTCGGGCCTCGTCGAACCCTCGGCGGGGGCGATCATCTTCGACGGCATCAACACCACCAACGCCCCACCCAACGAGATCGTCGGGCACGGGATCGTGCAGGTCCCAGGCGGCAAGGGAATCTTCCCGTCGTTGTCGGTGGGCGAGAACATCCGCCTCGCGGGCTGGCCCTACGCCGACGACCACGAGTACCTGGAGTCAGCCACCGAGGAGGTGCTCGGCCACTTCCCCATCCTGCGCGAACGCTGGAACGACGCCGCTGGCAACCTGTCGGGCGGCGAACAGCAGATGCTCACCCTGGCCATGGCCTTCATCGCCAAGCCTCGCTTGTTGATGATCGACGAGCTGTCGTTGGGGCTGGCGCCGGTGATCGTCGAGCGGCTCCTGGTCGTGGTCGAAGCAATCCGCGACAGGGGCACCACAATCATCCTGGTCGAG
>CAZEFG010000126.1:0-6934 GCA_964511355.1 uncultured Iamiaceae bacterium | reverse complement strand
ACTGTCGACCTTTTCCTTACCATGGAAACGCTCTGCCGACTGAGCTAAGGGGGCGGGTGCCGAGGCGAACCCGGTGATGCTACCGGGTAACGACCCGACGAGGCTAGCGGGCGGGTCCGGCAACCGGCCAGACATTGTGCCACGCCCGACCGCACGCGCCCAACCCGAGACGTCGATGTCGGTCTAGGCCCAGGTCGCCGCCCCTCGCCCGGCTCGGCAGGTAGGTCGAACGGACTGATTCGATCGACTCAAGTCCGGGGGGTCACCCGCCGATGATGTACAGCGTGAGGTACGAACGACTGGTCATCGACACAGGGCAGGACAAGACGTTCACCCTGGACTTCCATCCCCGGCTCACCGTGGTCACCGGCGTAGGCCGCTCTGAACGCGACGGCCTCATGTCCGAACTGGTCGGCACACTGTCGAGCGCGAGAGCCGGTGGTCACCTCGAGATAACCGACGATCGAGGTCGGCATCTGGCCGTGTTCCGTCCCCACGGCGGGCGACACCTGGTAGTCGACATCGACGCCGGTAGCGACGTGAGCGCCGCCTACCGCACCGCCGATGGCACCATCGATCTCCTCGCTGTCGAAGGCCTCGACCAGCAGAGCGCCAAGCGACGTATGCGGGTCACCGCCCAGGACCTCACCACCCGCACCCAGAGCGCCGAGCTCATCCGCCGCCTCGCGGCCTGTGACCAGGGCCTGATCTGGAAGATCGCCGAACGGCTCCAGACCGCTGAAGCCAAGCTCCACAAGTTGGCTGAGGAAGCGGGCACCGCCCCCGAGGACCTCGAACTGGTCGACAGCATCGAGCGCCGCCACCAAGAGCACGAGGCGGCCCAGGCTCGGCACGAAAAGATCCGCAAGCTCACGTTCTACCTGGCTGCGCTCAGCGCGCTGGCGGCTGTGCCACTGGGCTACTTCTTCGAGCCGGCCTACGGGGCGATCGGCCTTGGGCCCGCCATTGTGATCCTGGCCTTCTCGCTGTTCATGTGGCGCAAGCTGGAACGGGCTCGCAAGGCTGAGGAAGAAGCGCTGGAGAAGGCCGGGGCGTCCTCCTACCTCGGGTTCCACCTTCAGAGGGTCAACACCTTGTTGTCGAGCGACCAGAGCCGGCGCGAACTGATGGACGCAGCCGAGAACCACCGCGATGCGGTTGACTCGTGGCGTCGCATGGCTGGCGATGTACCGGTTGACTGGGCCATCGATCACCGCGAAGACATCATGTCGGCCGCCAGGGTTCGGGTCAGGGCCGAGCAGCCGACCTCGCAGGCCCCGACCGAGGACCTGGGCAGCGTGCTCGCCGAGGAGCTGGTGGTCCGTCTTGCCGAGGCCCGCCGGTTGGGCTCCAGCGGCGAGAGCTTCCCGTTGGTACTTGACGATCCGTTCATCCACTTCGACTCATCGGTCAAGCCTGCGCTGCTCGAGATGCTGGTCGAGGCCTCCCACCGCCAGCAGGTCCTGCTGCTGACCGAGGACGCCGACGTGGCTGCGTGGGCGAGACTCGAGGCCATTACCGGAGCGCTGTCGGTGGTCGAACCGGCGGGGGCTGAGTCCGCGCCCCCGGCCCGCCAAGCCCTTCCCGACGCCAAGCGTCTGGTCATCTGATCTAGTTCGGGCGGCGTAACCTGCGGGGCGTGCAGGTCAGACTCGCGACTCTCGACGACGCTGAGGCCATTCGCTCGATCTACAACATCGAAGTCCTGGGCTCGACCGTCACCTTCGACCTCGTCCCACGCTCGCTGGCCGATCAACGCCAATGGCTCCGCGACCGCTCCGGGACCTACGCCGCGGTCGTGGCCGAGACCCCCGAGGGCGAGATCGCCGGTTTCGGCTCCTTATCGCCCTACCGGGATCGCCCCGCCTACAAGACCTCGGTCGAGGACTCGGTGTATGTGCACCGCGACCACCAGCGCAGCGGGGTCGGCCGGTTGTTGCTGTCGGAGCTGGTCCAGACGGCCGCCACCCACGGGTTTCACACGGTCCTGGCGCGGATCGTAGGGGGCCATGAGGCCTCGATATCGCTACATCGGTCACTGGGATTCGAGATCGTGGGGACCGAACGCCAGGTGGGCCGCAAGTTCAACCAGTGGCTCGACGTCGTCGTCATGCAACGCATGCTCTAGCGCCCGCCCCGAACCCCTCATCGACGTCGAGTTAGCGGCACCTCCCAAAGAGCGCTGGGGAAGGTTGGGAGGGAAGGTTGGGGGCGAGGTCGGGGCGAGGAATGGCGAAGGGGAGGCGCTGAGCGCCTCCCCTTCGTCGTTGGTGGGCCGGGGAGGATTTGAACCTCCGAAGGCTGAGCCGACGGGTTTACAGCCCGTTCCCTTTGGCCGCTCGGGCACCGACCCAACGAGTCGCAGATCTTAGCCGCCCCGTACCCCCACCCCCAATGCGTGGCCGGTATGGGCGTGAAGGCCCTGGTCAGGCCCGCTACGGTGAGGCCATGCCTACCTTCGACGTCGTCTCCGAGGTCGACCAGCAGGAGATCCGCAACGCGGTCGACCAGGCCAGCCGCGAGGTCGCCAACCGGTTCGACTTCAAGAACACCAACGCGTCACTCGAACTCGACGATGAGTCAATCACGCTGCGGGCTTCCACCGAGGACCGACTCGCCGCCCTGCGGGTGGTACTCGAAGAGAAGTTGGTCAAGCGCAAGGTCTCGCTCAAAGTGCTCGACTACGGCAAGGTCGAGGAAGCCTCCGGCGGTACGGCGCGCCAGCAGATCAAGCTGGTGGCTGGCATCTCCTCGGACAAGGCTCGCGAGCTGAACAAGTTCATCAAGGCGCTCGGGCTCAAGGGCGTCCAATCTCAAACCCAGGGCGAGCAGTTGCGGGTGACCTCCAAGAAGCGCGACGACCTCCAAGAGGTGATCACCGCCCTCAAGGCCGAGGACTTCGGCATCCCCCTTCAGTACCAGAACTTCCGGGACTGAACGACGCCGGGTCAGTCGTAGTAGCCCGAGTGGATGTAGATGCAGGGCACACCCTCGGCGTGGAACATCTCGACGTTGCGCTGGTCGTCCTCGAACGCCAGGCGTAGGTCGAAGCCGTACTGTCGGAGCTGTTCGACGCTCGACCTCTTGTACTTGGTGGAAGGGATGTAGCTACCGGCGGGGCGCATGAGGAGCAGATCCCAGCGCAGGTCGTAACGCTCGAGCCACGACAGGGTCTGGGGCTGAACCGTGACGGGCCGGGCGGTCAACAAGACGATGTGCAGGTCGTCATCGATGACGTCGAGCAGCCTGGCGACCTCGTCGATGAGCTTGTCGTCACCCGATGCCGCGAAGAAGGCATCCCAGTCCTTGCGCGGCGCCGCGAGGAAATGCTGGCGGCCGGCGGCGTCAGAGAGCACGCCATCCATGTCGAACACGATCGCCGGACCGGGCTCGACTGGCCCGGCCCGCCATTTCCAGGTTTCGGGTTCCACAAATTCCATGATTCGGTCACCATACCGGGCGACTCAGCGCGCGCCGGGCGCGCGCTCACAGACCCAGAACCGGGAAGGCCGGCCCTCGCGCTAGCGAGACGGTTAGTCCTCGTTGGACGCGGCCTCGGCCGCCTTGGCCGAGATCTCGTCGAAAACCCCAGGGTCGGCGAGGGTGGTGGTGTCGCCCAGGTCGCGGCCCTCGGCGACATCGCGCAGCAGACGTCGCATGATCTTGCCACTGCGGGTCTTGGGTAGGTCAGGCACGAGGATGACCGTCTTGGGGCGGGCAATGGCGCCGATCTGGGTGGCGACGTGGCGACGAAGCTCCTCGCCGAGCTCGGGGGTGGCTTCGACATCGCCGCGCACGATGGCATAGGCGATGATCGCCTGCCCACTGGTGGCATCGGTGGCGCCCACCACGGCCGCTTCGGCCACCGCGTCGTGGGACACGAGCGCCGATTCGACCTCGGTGGTGGAGATCCGGTGCCCCGAGATGTTCATGACGTCGTCGACTCGGCCCAGCAACCAGTAGTAACCGTCGTCGTCGATCTTGGCGCCATCGCCGGCGAAGTAGCGGCCTTCGAAGCGCGACCAGTAGGTGTCGTGGTACCGCTCGGGGTCCCCCCACACGCCCCGGAGCATGGCGGGCCAAGGTCGGGTGAGGGTCAGGTAACCCCCGCCTTGTTCGATGGGACGACCGGAGTCGTCGACGACCTCGGCCCCGATGCCGGGAAGGGGGATGGTGGCTGAACCGGGCTTGGCCGTGATCGCCCCCGGCAACGAGGTGATCATGATGGCGCCGGTCTCGGTCTGCCACCACGTGTCGACTATGGGGCACCGCTCGCCGCCGATGTTGGTGTGGTACCACATCCACGCTTCGGGGTTGATGGGCTCGCCTACCGACCCGAGGAGCCGAAGCGATGACAGGTCGTGTTTCTGGGGCTCCTCGACGCCCCACTTCATGAAGGTCCGGATGGCGGTGGGGGCGGTGTAGAGCTGGGTGACGCCGTATTTCTCGACGATGGCCCAGAGCCGGTCGCGCCCGGGGGTGTCGGGGGTGCCTTCGTACATCACCTGGGTGGCGCCGTTGGCGAGAGGTCCGTACACGATGTAGCTGTGGCCGGTGACCCAACCGACGTCGGCGGCACACCAGTAGACGTCGCCGGGTTGGAGGTCGAACACGTACTTGTGGGTGAACGCCACTTGGGTGAGATAGCCGCCGGTGGTGTGCATGATGCCCTTGGGCTTGGCGGTGGTGCCCGAGGTGTACAGGAGGTAGAGCAGGTGCTCGGAATCGACCGGTTCGGGCGGGCAGTCGGGGCTGGCGTCGGCCATGAGGTCGTGCCACCAGTGGTCGCGCCCCTGCTCCATGTGCACGTCGGTGTCGCAACGGTTGACCACCACCACGTTGTTGACCGACGGCGTGCTGGCCAGCGCCAGGTCGACGTTGGGCTTGAGCATCGACGGCTGGCCCCGTCGGTAACCCGCATCAGCGGTGACCACCACCACCGCCTCGGTGTCGTTGACCCGGTCGATGATGGAATCGGGTGAGAAGCCTCCGAAGATGACCGAGTGGGGTGCACCGATCCGGGCGCAAGCCAACATGGCCACCGGCAGCTCAGGGATCATGGGCATGTAGATGGCGACCCGGTCGCCCTTGGCCACACCGAGCCCCTTCAACACGTTGGCGAAACGGCCGACCTGGTCGAGCAGATCGGCATAGGTGATGGCCCGGGTGTCGCCGGGTTCGCCCTCCCAGTGGATGGCCACCTGGTCGCCCCGGCCGGCGGCGACGTGACGATCGATGCAGTTCTCGGCCACGTTGAGAGTGCCGCCGACGAACCACTTGGCGAACGGGAGGTCCCATTCCAACGTGGTGTCGAAGTCGGTGTTCCAGGTGAGCAGTTCGCGTGCCTGGCGGGCCCAGAAGGCCTCGTAGTCGGCGTCAGCCTCGTCGTACAGAGATCGGTCGGTGACCAGGGCGTTGGCCACGAACTCCGGCGAGGGCGGGAACCTACGATCCTCTACCTGGAAGTTTGCGATCGTCGGCTCGGCCATGGCGGCGGGTCTCCCTGGGATGTTCTGATGGGCCATCCCGAGCGTACCCGCGCCCCTCAGCGGCCGAGCCCGATCGCGCCGAAGGTCAGTCGCGCCGCCATTGGGCGACGCGGAAGGCGCCCAGGCCGGTGGGGTCGAGCAGCGCTTCGGCTTCGGTGACCCGGCTGCGGCCCCGGATGGCGGCCAGGTCACCGAGATGGGCCCGCTCGTTCCAGATCTGGCGGCCTTCCTCGACCAGGTCGGCCAGGCCGTGCTCCTGGAGGAAGGAAGCCTGGTCGAGCACCGAGGAGGCAGGACCGACCAGATGGCCGGCTTGATCGAGACAGACCTCGACGGTGATGTCGGCGGTCCCCAACGCAGCCAACGGGTCACCGGCTCGGTCGTGACTGCGATAGGTGCGCAGCCACTCGTCGATGGGGCGGTGAGCGAGGTCGGCGGTGTGGTCGACGGCGTAGTCGATCACCACCAGGCGACCACGTTCGACCAGTCCCAACGCCCTCCGGACCCACTCCCCCGCGGCCCGCTGCCAAGGAATCGTCGCGCCGACGGGGGC
Organism: uncultured Iamiaceae bacterium; assembly: GCA_964511355.1. Taxonomy (GTDB): domain Bacteria; phylum Actinomycetota; class Acidimicrobiia; order Acidimicrobiales; family SKKL01; genus SKKL01. The sequence continues at coordinate 892 of CAZEFG010000126.1, read as the reverse complement.
GTCGGGGGCGAAACGCTCACCTGCGCTCACCGCGGCGTCGGTGGCGGGCACGAGGTGCCACACCAGATCCGGCTCGCTGCCGTCATCGTCGCCCGCGTCCGAACCGGGCGCCAGGCCCACCCGGACCTCGGCCCAGCCATCGTCGGTCTTGGTCAACAGGTCAAAGGGCAGGTTGTCGAGCAGTTCGTTGGCGATGACAACCCCGGTGAAGGAGGCGGCGGGCAGGTCCTCGAGCGACACCACGATCGGCCCGTCGCCCGCCCCGGGGACGCCGAGCGAGGTGGCGGGCGGCGCCAACGCCAGGTGGTCGCCGTGGCGGGACCGCAGCGCCGACGAGCGCTCCACCAACACCAGGTGCAGAGCCGGGGCGCAACGGGGAGATGCCGCCAACAGCGACACCGCGAGGGTGCCGGGCCCGGAGCCGGCGTCGACGACCACAAATGGGTCGGGCTGGCCGAGTTCGTCCCACCATGAGTCGAGCGCTCGGGCCAGGACCGCGCCGAAAAGCGGTCCGACCTCGGGTGAGGTGATGAAGTCTCCTCGACGGCCGGGAGCACCCGCGCCCCCTGAGAAGAAGCCTGAAGCTGGGTCATACAGCGCGGCTTCGACCAGCGCCGAGAACGGCAGCGGGCCATGGCGATGGATGCGGTCGGCGATGCGTTGGTGGAGCCCAGCCGAGCCGCTCGGGTCCATGCGCGGGTTAGTTACCGAAGGCGATGAGGCTGACGTCGGCCAGATCGGCGACCAAGCCCGGGAGTACACCGGTGAGCACGGTGACCACGGCGGTGATGGTGAGCGCTCCTACCAGCGAGAACGGCACCCGGATGGGGGTGACATCGCCGTCGGGGGCGGGGTTCATGAACATCTCGCGGGCGATGTTGGCGTAGTAGAA
>CAZEFG010000125.1:0-7042 GCA_964511355.1 uncultured Iamiaceae bacterium | reverse complement strand
GACACGGGTCGGGCTACGCCGATGGCGTAGGCCACCTGGACCTCGCAGCGGGTGGCGGCTCCGGAGGCGACCACGTTGCGGGCCACCCACCGGGCGGCGTAGGCGCCGGAGCGGTCGACCTTCGACGGATCCTTACCGGAGAACGCTCCCCCACCATGACGACCCATTCCGCCGTAGGTGTCGACGATGATCTTGCGCCCGGTGAGGCCGGCGTCGCCCACTGGCCCACCGATGACGAAGCGGCCGGTGGGGTTGACGAACACCTCGTAGTCGTCGTCGGCGAACTGCTCGGGAATGACCGGGCGGATGACCTGGTCGATGAGATCGGGACGGATCATCGAGTCGCGGTCGATGCCCTCGTCGTGCTGGGTGGAGATGAGCACCGTGCGGAGGCGCACCGGCTTGTTGTCCTCGTAGTCGAAGGTGACCTGGGTCTTGCCGTCGGGGCGGAGGTAAGGGATGGTGCCGGCCTTGCGGACCTCGGCCAGGCGCTGAGCCATGCGGTGGGCCAGGTGAATCGGGAGGGGCATGCCGACATCGGTCTCGTCGCAGGCGTACCCGAACATCATCCCCTGGTCGCCGGCACCCTGTTGCATGAGCTGCTCTTCGCCCGCGGTGCCGGAACGAACCTCCTCGGAGGCGTCGACACCCTGGGCGATGTCAGGCGACTGCTCGTCGATGGCGACCATGACCCCGCAGGTGTTGCCGTCGAAGCCGTAGGACTCACGGTTGTAGCCAATGTCGTTGATGGTCGAGCGCACCAGGCGAGGGATGTCGACATAGCCGTTGGTGGTGATTTCGCCGGCCACGATGGCGAGACCGGTGGTTACCAGGGTTTCGCACGCCACCCGACTGCTCGGATCCTCCTCAAGAAGGGCGTCGAGGATCGAGTCAGAGATCTGGTCGGCCATCTTGTCGGGGTGGCCTTCGGTGACCGACTCAGACGTGAAGGTGAAGCTGGTCATGGTGCTCCTGTGCGCGGCGGTTGCTGGATCGAGATCAGGCCGAACGGGCTCGGAGCGCAACCACGGCGTCGAGGACGACCCGGGCTACCGAACGCTTGTCGGTCAGGGGAACATTCTGCTCCATGGCGGAACCGTAGATGACCACCTGGTTGGTGTCGTGCTCGAAACCGACCCCGGGGGCCGATACGTCATTGCCGACGATGAGGTCGGCGTTCTTGCGGACCAGCTTGTCGCGGGCGTTGGCGGCCAGCTCGTTGGTCTCGGCGGCAAAGCCGACAATGACCTGGCCGGGACGCTTGGCTTCGCCGAGACGGGCGAGAATGTCGACGGTGGGTTCGAGCACGATCTGGGGCGGCCCGTCGGTCTTTTTGAGTTTGACCGACGACGCGTCCGCCACCTGGAAGTCGGCCACTGCCGCGGCCATGATCACGATGTCGGCCGAGGACGCGTGGCCCATGACGGCGTCGAGCATCTGCCCGGCCGACTCGACCATGACGGCATCGGGAGCCAACGACGACGGCGGCGGGTTGGTGGTCACCAGCACCACCTGAGCACCGCGGGCCTTGGCCTCAGCCGCCAGCGCGAAGCCCTGCTTTCCGGAACTGCGGTTGCCGATGAAACGAACCGGGTCGATGGCCTCGCGGGTACCTCCAGCGGTGACGACCACCTTGGTGCCTTGGAGGTCCTGGGGCGCCAATGCTCCCTCGATGGCGGCCACGATGGTGGCGGGGTCGGCCAGGCGGCCGGCCCCGACATCGCCGCCGGCCAGTCGGCCCTCTTCGGGCGGAACGATGTGGACCCCCCGCTGAGCCAATACCGAGAGGTTGTCCTGAACGGCGGGGTGTTCCCACATCTCGGTGTGCATGGCCGGACACACGACCACCGGCGCCCGAGTGGCGATCAGGGTCGCCGACAACAGGTCGTGAGATCGGCCGGTGCGGTAGTCGGAGATGACCCGGGCGGTGGCCGGACACACCACCACCAGATCGCCGCCCTGGCCGAGACGGGTGTGCGGTATGGGACTGGACTCGTTCCACAGCGACCGCTGCACCGGCTCGGATGCCAGCGCGGAGAAGGTGGTTTCGCCGACGAAATGGAGCGCGCCGTTGGTGAGGATCGGCGCCACATGGGCCCCGGCGTCGACCAGACGGCGACAAACCTCGATGGCCTTGTAGGCGGCGATGCCGCCGGTCACCCCAAGGACGATGCGACGGCCCTCGAGCACGGCGAATCGGCTATTCGGCGGCGTCGTCGGTGTCGGCCGCGGAATCGTCGAGGGGTCGGGCGACGATCTTGTCGGCCGCAATCTCCTCGAAGGCGATCGACAGGGGCTTGCGGGCGGTGGAGGCCACCTGCGGTGGGACGGCGGGACCGGCACCGTCGCCGAGCTGCCCGAAATAGCTGTTGATCTGGCGGGCGCGCATTGCGCTCAGGGTCACCAGGTCGAACTTGGATCCGGTGCGCTCCAGCAACTCTTCGAGCGACGGGGTCATCATCGAGTCCTGCTGAGCTGGCATCGAGTCGTTCAACGTTGGCATGGACACTCCAGAAGCTTCAGGGCCGACGAGCCATCCTAGCAGCGGCCCCCTTCTCCCAGCGACCACGGCCTCGCCGAGGTGCACCGGGGGGCAGCGGGTTCCGCTTCCTTGCGACACACCCCAGCGCCCCTCGAACTCGCTAGAGCCGCTGCTCGATCGGATCCGACCGAATCTTCTGGGGCTGATTCAAGCCGAATCTCCCCCAATCCATTGAGGAAGATCGTCTCCTCTGGCAGAAGATTGCTCGCATCAGCGAGTAGGACCGTTAGCTTGCTATCCGTGCTCCGCAAACGCTGTTTACCGACATGCCTCGTGATCACGATCCTGTTTGCTGGCTGTGGCCAGGAAGCCGGGTCTGGTCAGGCGGATAAAGAACAAGCCGATATCGGTGCGGAGCTTGGTCTCCCATCTGATGAAGTCCAGGCGTGCGCCGTTGGGCAGCCAACATTCGATTTCGCAGTAGAGAATTCAGAGCGTGCCCTCGATGTCCTTTCTGGACGCTCCGAAGCCTCGGATCGTGGCAGCGACGGCTCCATTCCCCTCAGTATCGCTTTTGGGTGGGATACGGACTTCGCTCCTGTAATAGAGCGGCTCACCGCAACGGATGGCGTCGAGATCCTCGCCATCGACGCTGCCATTGATCCCTTCCCCCAGGGGACGACCTTTCACGCAGGGTGGGATCTCGGGGAGGGGATGACGCTCGAAGAGTCGCTGGAACGTTTCCATGCGGCCCGTGACCGATTCATCCGTGACTCCCTCGGGGGCCTGGAGGAGACGAATCCCGGCATGAGTGCTGCGGAGCTGAGCGAAGCTGCCGACATTCTCGAACAGGCGCTTCGAGCGAACGAAGCAGGGGAGATTTCAGTAACCCGGGTGCGGGTGAGCGGATCTGTCGAGCGCCTGTCCGAACTTGTGGACCAATTGGGCACGGAGGTTCCTCTCTATGCCCTCAGTACCGACACCGACAGACCCGACGCCCTGAAGGTCCCCGACCCTGCGACGCGTCGCAGCGCTGCGGATCTCTGCTGAGCAACTAGAAGCCCACGCCGGCCGCTAGTGGTTCCAGAGCGACTACCGCGGCCGCGACACGGCGATCAGCCTTTCGAGCTCGGCCACGGTCGCGTCGACCTCTTCGTTGATCACGATGAGGGCCCCCAACTTCTCGCCCCGTGCCCGCTCGGTGTCGGCGTTGGCCAGGCGGCGTTCGATCTGTTCATAAGAGTCGCCCCTGGCGCGCAACCTCGAAGCCTGTTCGTCGCGCGACGGCGTGTCCATGAAGATGAACAAGGCTTCGGGTTCCTTGGCCAGTACCTGTTCGGCCCCTTGCACGTCGATCTCCAGCAGCAGATCGACACCGGGAGGCAGATCGTCGGGGACGGGTGTTCCCATGAGCTGCCCCAAGAAGTCGGCCCACTCGTAGAACCCGCCCGCGGCGATGCGGGCTTCGAACTCGTCGCGGGTGACGAAGTGGTAGGCATCTTCGGCTTCGCTGGGGCGCCGCTCGCGGGTGGTCCAGGAGCGACTCAGCCACAGATTGGGGTCGCGCGCCACCAGCTCACGGACCACGGTTCCCTTGCCGACCCCGCCGGGGCCGGAGATCACGATGACGATGTCGCCGACCTCACCCGTACGGAGAGGGGAAAGCCTCGACGAGGGCCTTGCGCTGCTGATCGCCGAGGCCCCGGACGCGGCGGGTGTCGGCGATGCCGATGGTGTCCATGGTGCGGCGAGCCTTGACCTTGCCCACGCCGGGCAGGGATTCGAGAACGGCGAGCACCTTCATCTTGGCGATGGTTTCGTTGTCTTCAGCCTGTTCGAGCAGCTCGACGAGGGTGATGGAGCCCATCTTGAGGCGTTCCTTGAGCTCGGCGCGCTCGCGGCGGACGACGGCCGCCTTGGCCAGGGCAGCCTGCCGCTGCTCGTCGGTGAGCTTGGGAGGTTGGGTCATGGTCTCGACAGTAGTCCCGACGCGACAGTCAACTGAGGCTCTCGATGATGGCCACCGCGGCGGCTTCGGGATTGGGGGCTTGGGTGACGGGCCGCCCGATCACCAGGAGATCAGCCCCAGCTTCGATGGCCTCCTTGGGCGTGGCCACCCGCACCTGGTCATCCCGACCTGCACCAGCGGGCCGGATGCCAGGCACCACGGTGAACATGTCAGGCCCGAGAGACCGCACCGCGGCGATGTCCGACGCGGCACACACCACTCCCCCACAACCGGCTTCGAGCGCGATCCCCACCCGCTGGCGGAGTAGCTCATCGCTGAACTCGGCGTCGCTGGTGAGCACGGTGACGCCCAACATCATGGGTGCGGGGAGCCCGGCGCGTTCGGCACCTTCGGCGAACCCTTCGGCCGCGGCCCTCACCACATCGAGCCCTGCGCTGGTGTGCACGTTCAGGTAGCTGGCGCCCAGGGCACCGATGACCCGCGACGCCTTGTTAACCGTGGTGGGAATGTCGTGGAATTTGAGGTCACAGAAGACGTCGTAGCCGAGGTTGACCAGACCGCCGACCACGTCAGGCCCTACGGCGCTGTAGAGCTCGAGGCCGACCTTGGCGACCCGAAAGAACGGCCGAAGCTCGCCTGCCAGCCGCAGGGCGGCGACGACATCGTCGACGTCGAGAGCGAGCGCCAGTTGATCCCACGGACCGGCATCGTCGAAGTCGTCCAACTCCTCGAGTAGATCGCTGCTGAGTCCAGCACCTGTGGATTCGGAACCCTCGATCGTGGGGTCAGGGCTCATGGGCGCATCCTCTCAGGTCGGCGAGTCGGGCGATGTTGTGACCTTCGCACCATCGGGCGATCTCGTCCAGCACCCGGGCACAGGAACGAGGGTCGGCGAAGGTTGCGGTACCGACCTGGACGGCGTCGGCCCCGGCCATGATCATTTCGATGGCGTCGGTGCCCGTGGCGATGCCGCCCACCCCGACAATGGCGGCATCGGGCAGGGCGGCTCGGCAGTCGTAGACCGCCTTCACGGCGATGGGGTGGATGGCCGGGCCCGAGACCCCTCCCGGACGACCCCCGAGAATCGGGCGACGGGAATCGAGGTCGATGACCATCCCAGGCACCGTGTTGGCCACCGTGATGGCGTCGGCTCCCGACTCGATCACCGCCCCCGCGATGGCGGGCAGATCGGTGACCATGGCAGTGAGCTTGGCCCAGCGGGGTCGCCCGACCGCGGCGGTGGCCTCGATCACGGCGACGCTGTCGGGGGCTGACTGGGCGAAGATCCCGTGCCCCTCGAGGTTGGGACACGACAGATTGACCTCGACCGCGACGACGCAGTCCGGCGCGTCGGCGACGGCCTGGGCCGCGGCGCGGAACTCTTCGACGGTGCGACCCCAGATGCTGACCACCACCCGCGCTCCGGACGCCTCCAGGGCTGGCAGCTCGTCTCTCATCCAGGCCGCCACTCCAGGCCCCTGCAACCCGACCGAGTTGATCATGCCTGCCGGGGTCTGGTGCACCCGTAGGGGCGCGTTGCCGGGCCATGGCTCGGCCGAGAGCGACTTGACCACGACTGCACCGATCGAGTCGAGATCGAAGTACGCGCCCAGCTCGGTGCCGTGGCCGGCGGTGCCGGAGGCGGTCATCACCGGGTTGGGGAGTCGGACCGATCCGACCGTGCATGACAGATCGACCGGAGCTGACGAAGCCCCCGGTTTCGTCCCGTCGGTCCGGCCCGATCGGGGCCTCCCCCACCTCATCGAGCTTCGAGTTCCGAGGTGGTGACGCCCTGGTGGTACTCCTGGAGGCTGCGGACCCTCAACCGGTGGATGGCCAGGTCGGCGATGCCACCAGCCGCGGCCAACGCCGCCTTACCAGTGGTGACCAGAGGTACGCCGTGCACCCCGGCCGCCTTACGGATGTGGTCGCCGTCGGCCCGTGGCCCCCGCCCTCGGGGGCTGTTGACCACCAGATCGATGTGGCCGCTGGCGATGAGGTCGACCGCGTTGGTGCCATCCTCACCGATCTTGGCCACGATCGTGTCGACCGGGATGCCCGCATCCTTCAGGTGTGATGCGGTACCGGCGGTGGCCACCAGGCGGAAGCCGAGCTGGTCGAACTGACGGGCGGCATCGACGCCGATGCCCTTGTCGCGGTCGGCGAGGGACATGAACACGGTGCCTTCGGTCGGCAGGCGCAGACCGGCGGCGAGCTGGGATTTGGCGAAGGCGAGCCCGACGGTGAGGTCGATACCCATGACCTCACCGGTGGAGCGCATCTCGGGTCCCAGCACTGCATCGGCATCGGGGAACCGGTTGAACGGCAGCACCGCTTCCTTAACGGCGATGTGGTCGCCCGGCACCCGGGGTGGAAGCAGCCCGTCGGCTCGCAGTTCGGCCAGGGTCGCTCCCATCATCACCCGCGATGCGACCTTCGCCAGGGGGACGCCCGTGGCTTTGGCCACGAACGGAACGGTGCGTGACGCCCGGGGGTTGGCTTCGATGACGAAGACCTGGTTGGCCTTCACCGCGAACTGCACGTTGATGAGGCCCTTCACTTCGAGAGCTTCGGCGATGGCCCGGGTATAG
>CAZEFG010000124.1:0-7072 GCA_964511355.1 uncultured Iamiaceae bacterium | reverse complement strand
ATGGAGGGCACCGACGTGTGCTTCGCTCCGGTGCTGTCGATAGCCGAGGCGCCCCATCACCCCCACAACGTCGAGCGCCAGACGTTCGTCGAAGTCGCCGGGGTGACCCAGCCCGCACCTGCTCCCCGTTTCAGCCGCACCGTGGCCGAGATCCAGCGGCCTCCTGCCCACGCCGGCCAGCACACCCACGAGATCCTCACCGAACTCGGACTTGACGCTGATCGCCTCGCCGCGCTGCGCGACGCCGGGGCCATCGCCTGATGGCACGCCTGTACCTGGTGCGCCATGGCCAGGCCGCCGCCGGCTATGGCGCCGATCGCGATCCGGGTCTGAGCGACCTGGGTCGTACCCACGCCGACGACCTGATCGCGGCGATGAGCGGCGTCGGTCCCATCCCGATCGTGTCGAGCCCGTTGCGGCGGTGCCAGGAGACGGCGGCTCCCCTGGCCAAGGCGTGGGGGGTCGAGGTGTCCATCGACCCTGTGGTCGCCGAGGTCGCGTCGCCGACCGATGATCTCACCGAGCGGGCCGAGTGGCTCCGCCGGGCCATGGCCACCACCTGGTCCGAGCTTGAGCCCGCGCCGGTCGCCTGGCGCCAGCGCCTCCTCGAGCACCTCCACAGCTTCGAGCAGGATTCGGTTCTGGTCACCCATTTCGTGGTGATCAACGCGGTGATCGGCGCCGCCCGTGCCGATGATCGGGTCATGGTTGCCTCGGTGGGTTACACGTCGGTCACGGTGGTCGACGCCGCCAACGGCGAGCTGAAGCTCGTGTCCGAAGGCGAACAGGCTGCCAGCGAGGTCCTCTGATGCTGCAACGCTGGGTGACGATCTCGACGGCGCAACAGGTCATCGTCGGCCCAGGGGCGGTGCATCAACTCGGCGAGGTCGTCAAGGCGCTGGGGCTGCGGCGCGTGTTGCTGGTGACCACTCCCGGCCGGGCGCGCTCCGACGCCATCGACTCGGTCCGTTCGGCGCTCGGTAGGTCCCTGGGGGGCACCTTCGACCAGGTCGAGCCGTCGGTTCCGGCCAGTGTGGTGCAGGCGGGGGTTCGCACCATGAGGGCCGAGGGGTTCGACGCCATGGTGAGCTTCGGTGGGGGAGCGGCCATCGACACGGCCAAGGCCATCGCCTTCTTCCTCGAGCACGAATCGGGTACTCCGGCCGCAGGATTCGCCGACCGCCCGATCCTTCCCCACATAGCGGTACCCACGACGTTGGTGGGGGCGGCATTCTCGAGTTGGTTCTCGGTGATCGATCCGTCCACTCGCCGGTCGAGCACCGCCGGGGCGCCCACGGTCACCCCCAGCGCAGTGGTGGTCGAACCCGAGGCGGGTGCCGACCTCGATGCCCTCCAGCTTGCTGGTTCGGTGGCCGCGCTACTGGCCCACACCGTCGAGGCGCTTTGGTCGCCGGGACGGAACCCCGTCTCAGATGCCCTGGCCATCGGCGGCCTGGCCCGCATCGCCGCCGAGGCCGCCGATGCCTTGGCCGAACCGGGCGACATCGATCGTCGAGGGTCGTTGCTCGACGCCGCCGTACTGGGCGGACGGGCCCGTGCCTACTCGGGCGACGGCCTGCACCACGCTCTGGCTCAACTGCTCAGCTCCCGGCGCTCGGTGCCCTACGGGGCAGTGCACGCTGCGCTGTTGCCCGCCACGGCTCGCTTCACCTTTGAGGCGGTACCTGAGGCGGCGGTGGCGGTCGCCGGGACGCTGGCCGCTCCCGACGACACCGACGATCCCGGCGCGGCGATCGAAGCTCTGCTCGACTCGCTCGGGCCTCGCCACGGGCTTTCCGATCTGGGTCTCGACGACGATGATCTCGACGCCGTGGCCCGCCAGGCCGGCGCCCACCGGGGCGTCCAGGTTCACCCTCGCCCCGTGGGCGAAACCGACATCCGTGCTCTCCTCGACGACGCTTGGTGAGCGAGCTGGGCCTGACGACTAGGTCATCCGGCATGGGCCGATCGGCCTAGATTTTCCTCAACTTCGCGGCCCGAACAGCCGATGACCCCCAAAGCCCGAATTCTCGGAGCGTCCCATCAGGAAGGTCTCGTGCCGTGAGTGGATGTGTCCGCCACCCCTTCGACTCTGCATTAACCCAATGCGCCAGATGTGCTGACCGGCTCTGTGCCACCTGTTGGGTTGAGGCCCGGCGGCGGATCCTGTGCGTCGACTGCGCGCTGGCGCTGGCGGGAGTTCGCAGCAGCGGGATGTCGAGCCGCAGCGCCGCGGTCTATCGGCGCAAACTGAACGCTGCCAGCGGTTTCGAGCGCCTCGAGTGGGACGAGATCGACCTGCGTGATTGGAAGGAACGGGCGGCCAACATCAACTCGATCGACCTCACCGAACAGCGCGTCGCCGAAACCTGACCCCGCTCCCGCAGCGCGGTTCTCTGCTGCTCCTCGAAGCTCCTACGCTGTGGAGATGACCGTCATCAAGATCAACGCCATCACCGTTCCCGCCGATAGTGGCGACGAGTTGGCCAAGCGCTTCGCGGCACGGGCTGGGGCGGTCGACAACCAGGACGGATTCGAGGGCTTCGAACTCCTCAAGCCAACCGACGACCGCACCACGTGGCTGGTGGTCACCCGCTGGCGCGACGACGAGTCGTTCCAGGCGTGGGTCGATTCTCCCGCTTTCGGCAGCGGTCACCGCGGCGACAGCGGATCGTCGGGCGGTCACCCCGGCGCGGCATCCGAAGGTGGCGGTCACCCCGGCGCGGCATCCGAAGGTGGTGGCCATCCGGGCGGCCACGGTGGGGGCCAGGCCCCGGTCGCCATGTCGGCCGAGCTCTGGTCATACGAGGTTGCTGGCGGCTCCCAGCCCGGCGCCTGATCCTGTCTTGAGCGTCATCGGGTTCCACGGGAGCCTGGCGTGGTGGATCGTGGCGGCCAACACGGTGGTGGGCGCGTGGGCCTTGGGGGCGCACTGGGTCGAGGCTCTGCGTCACCGGGCCCTTTGGTGGGCGACGACGGCCGCGCAACTGCTGTTCTTCGCCCAAGCCATCGCCGGGACGGTGATGATCGCCAACCAGGGTCGTGAGGTCGACGACTTCCACACGTTCTACGGGTTCGCCTCCATCGCCGCGGTCGGCATCATCTACAGCTACCGCCAGCAGGTGTACGAATGGCGCTACTTGCTCTATGGCTTTGGTGGCCTGTTTCTGGCGGGCATGGCCATCCGCACCATGACCTTGGGGGTGTAACTCGGCGTGGCCGATGAACCCCCGTTGGTCAGTGTGGTGGTGCTGACCTATGACCGCCCGGCCATGTTGGCCCGCTGTCTGGAGTCGCTCTCGGCCCAACAGGCCGACCACCCTTTCGAGATCGTGGTTGCCGACGACGGGTCGGGGCCCCGAACCGCCGACGTGATTCGATCCGCGCAGCGCCGCGATCCCCGAATACGACACGTCCGGCATCGACATCAGGGCATCCCCGCTACCCGCAACCTGGGGGTCGACGCCGCGCGGGGGAGTTACGTGGCCATCGTCGCCGACGACTATGTGCTCGCCCCGCACTACCTGTCGACCGCGTTGGGTTATCTGGAGGCCAACCCGCAGGCGGCGGTGGTCCGTTCCGACATCCGTCCCCTCACCGATACCTGGGGGCCGCGCACTAGCCACGTCTACTACTCGGCCTCGATCACGCGGCGGTTGGCGGCCGAGGGGATCACCCCCGAAGCGACCGAACAAGGCGTGGCCACCACCGTCCTCGAAGCGGCGTCAGCCGCGGTGTTCCGAGCCGAGGTGCTGGAGGCGGTCGGCCCCTGGGATGAGACGCTGCAACGTGGCGAAGACACCGAGCACAGCATGCGTCTTCGTCAGGCGGGGTTCGAGGTCCATGTGCTGGCGGCGGGAATGGTGCGCCACGATTATCAGGCGATCCCCGTCGACACCATGAAGAAGAACTTCGTTACGGCCATCTACCGAGCTCGGCTGGCTCCCGAACACGGGCCGTGGACTGCGGGTAAGGCTAAGGACCTGACCTTGGCCTTCCGCCGGGCCCGGATTGCCGGCGACAGCTGGTGGATCATCGCGGCCTACCTGCCGCCCATGATGATGTTCGAGTTGGCGACCTACGCCGGGGTCTTGGTGGGTCGGCTTCAGCTCAGAATGGGACGGCGGCGACGGCGCACCGGCTTGAGCTCCAACCCGGATTCTTCGGTGAGGTAGGCGTACCCGATCGGCTGGAAGAGCGATTCGGGGTCGAGTTCTTCATAACGGGCGCGGCGTGCCAAACGGGCAGCCCGGTCGATCATGTGCAGGTGGTAGATCCGCACATCGGCAGGAACGAAGATCCCGAATCGCCTGGCTTGCATCGGGGCCTTCGAACCGTGCAGGGGCCGCGGGTCGAAACTGTGATCGGGGCGGGCGCCGAACAAGCGGGCTGGCCCCTTGCGTCCCCACACACCGTCGGCGCGCCACTGGTGAGGGCTGTCCCAGAGCTCGTGCATAGGGGTGGCGAAGGCCTCGATCCCTAGGCGCCTGCCGCGTCGGATGGCCCGCTCGGCCCGGTCTCTGAAGCGATGCTCCACTCGCTCATCGGCGTCGAGGGCGATGATCCAGTCGGCGCCGTGGGCGATCGCTGCCCGCACCAAGCGTCGATTGTTGTCGACCTCGTCCCACCCCTGGCGCTCGGGGGAGCGCTCAAGGATCTCGGCGACTGCGGGGTGGCTCGCGAGGATCTCGGCGGTCGCGTCGGTCGATCCGTCGTCGAGGGCGACGATGGCATCGACATGGGGGCTGATGTTCTCGAGCAATCCTGGAAGATGATGGGCCTCGTTGCGGACGGCGATGATCGCCACCAGGCGCACCCGACGCCGCGCCGGCCCGAAGCCTCCGGTCGGGAGGCGCAGTTTGCCCCGGACGATGGCGGCGGCGATCGCTCGCCGACTGAGACCGGTTGCGCGGGCTCGCCACCGGCTGGCGGGAGTTGATCGCACGAGCACCTGGGCGCCGTTCATGGTGCGCGGCACCACATCGTCTAGGACGGTGTAGGTCCAGCCGGTGTCCACCCGGGCCAGACTCTTGATCGCCTGGGGTGAGGTGGTGCTGACCCTGCTGGTGTCGGCCAGGAAAGCGGCGAAGTCGATGCCCTCGCTGATCATCGCCCTGACCAGGACCTGCTGACGGCGCATGCGACCGAAGTCGGTACCTTGTCCCCGTAGAGCGCGCCGAGCGCCAACCCACTGGTGGATCCGCAGCCCGCTGATGCGCTCTTCGGGTGGCTCGAAGCGGGGGAGGACCACTGGACTCTCCTCCAGGATCATCAATGGCTCGGCCTGGTAGTAGAAGACCGTCGACTCTTCGACGGGGACGGTCACCTCGATGCGGTCGAGCACGTCGGACACGGCTCGGCGGCGAAGCACGAGTACCTCGTCGACCGCCAGGCCGTGCTCGGCGAGGGCGGCCCGCAACAGGTCTGGTCCGCCCTCGACCCATGCCCGGTTGATCCGGTCACCGACGCAGCGGCACCAAAGGTCGCGTGGAACCGAAACGACCGACCGTCGCTCAGGGTCGACCACCGCCAGGTTGTCGGTGTTGGCCGTCCATTCGTCACGGTCGAGGATTGCGACCGCCACCACCGGCAGCGTCTGGGTACCGCCATGCACCCGCGCCGTCATCGATATCGCCGGTCAGGCTTCGATCGGTGGTGCTCCAGGTACGCCCATGTCGGCTTCGGAGCCGAGGCTCAAGGAGATGGCGTGGCTGGAGGCGTCGAGTTCGAAGATCACCCGCTGGCCTTGACGCAGCATCCGCAGGATCGACCCTTCGAGGGCGTTGGGAGCGAGATCGAACTCGTGGAGGTCGGTGTCGCGGATCACCACACCATCACCGGTAATGGGGTCGTAGGACTTTATGACTCCCTGCACCTTGCTGCTCCTAGCGGACGGACTTCTCGACCTTGCCAGCTTTGAGACAGCCGGTGCAGACATCGACACGCTTGGGGGTGCCGTTGACCACGGCCCGCACGCGCTGGATGTTGGGACTCCACCGACGCTTGGTGCGCCGGTGCGAGTGACTGATCTGCATGCCGAACGACGGCTTCTTGCCGCAGACTGAACACACGGCGGCCATGGGGCACCTCAGGGGAGATCGAAGGGGATGGATCGCGGCGAGAACTTGAGCCCGGGCGATCTGGGACGAGGAGCGATGCTACCAGCCTCACGAGCAGAATCGCCAGGCACGGAGATCCCGGTTGGACTTCGGTCCTGCCCGGTCCGTCAGATCACGCCACTAGTCTCGGCGCCATGAGCGTGCTCGACAAGCTCGATCCACCAGCGTTGCGTGCCGCCATGGGCGAGTTCCGTGACGCCCTGCGGGCGCACCAGGACAACATCAACCGCCTCAACGTGTACCCCGTGCCCGACGGCGACACGGGCACCAACATGGCCCTCACCCTCGAGTCGGTCATGGCCGAGATCGACGAACTCGACGGCTCCTCCGACGACCTGGCGGCGCTGTGCAAGGCGATCGGTCATGGCTCGCTCATGGGGGCCAGGGGCAACTCCGGGGTCATCCTCTCCCAGGTCATGCGGGGGTTCACCGGCGTGCTGCGCGACGCCCCCGCGGTGGATGCCCCTTCGGTGGCGGCCGCTTTGGCCGCTGCGTCGAGTGCTGCCTACGAAGCGGTCATGCGGCCAGTCGAGGGCACGATCCTGACGGTGGTCCGCGAAGCATCCGAGGCCGCGGGCGCGGCCGCCGAGGCGAGCCTGTCGCTGGTCGAGACGCTCGAAGCGGCCCGCCGCCAGGGCGGAGATGCGCTCGCCCGCACCCCTGAGATGCTGCCGGTGCTGGCCGAGGCGGGGGTCGTCGATGCGGGCGGTGCGGGGTTCCTGCTGTTCCTCGACTCTTTGCTGCACGTGATCGACGGACGTGGCGTCCCCGAGCCCGAGCCCACCGAGGGGATCGTGTCCGACCTCCCAACGCTCATCGATGCCGCCGCTCTGCACGGCGACGGGGTGGGCGATCTGCGCTATGAGGTCATGTACTTCCTCGAGGCGCCCGACGAGACCATCCCCGCCTTCAAGGAGGTCTGGGCCGGTATCGGCGACTCGATCGTGGTGGTC
>CAZEFG010000123.1:0-7126 GCA_964511355.1 uncultured Iamiaceae bacterium | reverse complement strand
GCGCCGTCGGCCGTTCACGCGGACGCTCCGCCCGGGAAGTTCCCGGCGGAGCGCCAGTTGGGTTGTGCCGTGCGGTTCCCGGAGGGCCTGCCCGGACGTCAGTTGACGTTGGTACTGCGATTGAGGTTGATACTGCGAGAACTAGCTGAGACTTAGAATCGTGCGACCGGGCCGGGGGCCTGCGGGCACGGAGAGTAGATGATAGCGGGGGTTCGACCCCGACGCCAATGCGTCGGTTGCGGCCTTTACTCGACGACCCAGCCGAGGGCGGTGATGATGCTCTGAGCCTGGACCGAGTCGACCCGCACGCCCCGCAGATCGAGCGTGTGCAGGTCGCTGCCTTCGAGCAGTGCGCCCCTCAGATCGGCCCCGGCTATCTGGGCTCGACTCAGTACCGCCCCGGTCAGATCGGCCTGGCGCAGGTCGGCCTGGCGCAGGTCGGCGCCCGCGAGGTAGCTCCCTTCGAGACGGACCTCTCGGAGGTCCTGTCCGGCCAAGGGGGCCCCGGGAAAGTTGACCCACGACCAGTCGCCACTCGCCACCTGAAGCCCGTCGAGGGCCGACCCGGCGAAGTCGCTACCGGTCATTCGGCAGCGCCAGAAGGCGGCGTTGTTCAGGTCGGCGGCTCGGATCCCGCACGAGATGAAGCTTGTCTCGTCATGTCGGGAGCCAGAAAGGTCGGCACCGGAGAAGTCGCAGTCGACGAAAGAGACGCGCCGGGTTTGCAGCCCGTGCAGTTCGGCGTGGACGAACCGGCAGCGTTCGAAGGTGCAGTCGACCCACTCGAGGGCGTCGGGCTCGAAGATGTGCTCTTCGACGACGACCCTCCCCTTCCACACCGGCATGAGCGCCATCGTAGGTAACTAGCCGCCGGCGTGGGCCAAAAGCCACCGGCCGGATGCCTCGGCGACGAACCCAAGCCTGAAGTGGCAGTGGGGGTGTCAGATCCCTGTAGGTTCTTGACGGCCACCAGAACCCCCAGGAGCTTTAATCATGCGCGCCTTCGCGGCCCTCTTCTCTCGCGGAACCACAGCCATTCCGCCACCGCACTCACACCGCCGGATGTCATTCATCGGGTCACGGTTGGGGCGCGCCGCGGTGGCGCTGGCATTGATGTCCTCAGTGCTGGTCACCGCCACCCCTGCCAGCGCCGCCACCGTCGCAGATTTCGGCGACCTCGTTGACCTGGTCGAGAACTGCACCCACACCGACGACGTGGTACGCGCTGAGCTCGACGGCCACATCGATGGGTCAGGGGACCCCGCTCTCACTGTCAATTGTGACACCGTGCTCGACCTCAACGGCCATGCTCTCACCCTCTTCGGTGGTGCTGTCATCGCTGCCGGCCGGGACCTCACCATCATCGATTCGAGCGCGGGGGAGGGTCTATTCACGTCGTACGGCTCATCCGGCGCTGAGCCAGACATGGCGGGAATCCAAACCACCGACGCTCACCTCACCATCGCCGGAGGCCGTGTGCACGCCTACGGCGGCTATGACGCAGCAGCCATTGGCGGTAGGAATGGAGAAGACGGAGGCACGGTCACCATCACCGGCGGCAGGGTCACCGCGCGCGGCGGGGCTATGGCAGCCGGCATCGGCGGCGGCTCGGATGGCCAAGGCGGCACCACGACGATCAATGGCGGCGAAGTGGAGGCGTCCTCGTTTCAAGCCGGAGCTGGGATAGGCGGTGGGTACGACGGCGACGGCGGCATTATTACCATCACGGGCGGCAAGGTGACCGCAACCGCGGACGACTACGGAGCTGGGATCGGCGGCGGTCAGAACGGAGACGGCGGCACCATCAACATCACCGGCGGCGAGGTCACGGCGAGCGGTGGCACCTTCTACTGGCGTGGGGGCGCCGGAATCGGTGGTGGCAGTTTTGGCGATGGTCAAGAGACCACCATCGAGGGTGGAACAGTGGTGGCGACAGGGGGACTCGAGGCTGCCGGGATAGGTGGGGGTCGGGGCGGTGCCGGGGGCGAGGTCACCATCTCCGGTGGCGATGTGACTGCCCAGGGAGGAGACCGCGGTACCGAGACCAACCGCGGAGGCGGGGCCGGTATCGGGGGCGGACACGCGGGTGAGGGCGGCAAGATCGTCATCACCGGGGGCGCCGTCACCGCATCCGGCGGTGACGGCACCGGGGGCGACCCAGGCGGTCCTGGTATCGGTAGCGGCGAAGACCGCCTCGCCGGGGATATTGAGATCAGCGGCGATGCCACGGTTATGGCGACGGGTGGTCACCGCTCGGCAGGAATCGGCGGCGGCAGCGAAGGTTCCGGCGGGACGATGGTGTTCGCCGACAGCGCGATCGTCGTCGCTACCGGTGGGTACGCCGGAGCCGGGATCGGTGGTGGGCTCGCTGGGAGCGGCGGCACCGTATCCATTCAGAGCGGATCGATCACGGCGACCGGCGGCGAATACGGAGCTGGAATCGGCGGTGGAGGGTATGGCGGTTCCGGCGGCACCATCACCATCGACGACGGCTCCGTCACCTCTACAGGTGGCGAAGCCGCAGCAGGAATCGGCGCCGGCTACTCAGTGGAAGGTGTCCCCGCTCCCAGAGGCGGAGCAGTGACCATCGGAGCGGACGCCTCGGTCGTGGCGGCCGGTTGGACAGCCGTCGGATCCAGCAGCGAGGAGGGCGAATTCGGAACGCTCACCGTCAACGGCGTCTTGCGTGTGCCGTCCGGGAATCTCCATGTTCCCGACAGCGATGCGGGTCCCGAGGTCTCGATCGGAGCCACTGGCCAGCTCCTGGGCAGCGCCACAGCCCCCACCACCTCGGCCTCCATCACCGGCGATGGCCAGATCCAGAACGACGGCGTCATCGCTCTGGAAGCGGCGAACGTCGAACCGACCGTGCTCGGCCACCACTTCGAGGTGAGCTTTGACACCGCCGGCGGATCACCGGTTCCCTCGCCAGTGGTGGTTTTCGGCCCGTCCTTCGAGGACGGTTACCGGCTGATGCCGCTCGCACCCACCCGCTCCGGGAAGACCTTCGATGGTTGGAACGACGAGTCCGACGGCAGCGGTGCCGACTTCGACCACACCTACGACCTGGAGCAGTTCGGCACCAGTGCCGACGGCAACCCGGTCGCCGTCTCGATCTACGCCACCTGGACAGATTCGCCATCAAGCGGCACACCAGCGCCCGACCGCGACGACACGACCGACACCGAGATCGAGCGGGTGTCAGGCCCGAACTCCGTCGGGACCTCCATCGCTGCGTCGCGTGACCTCTTCGCCGACGTGGGTGAGGCGATCGATGCGCGACGGCGCGCCGAGTCGGTCGTGCTGGCCACGACCAACAGCTTCCCCGACGGTCTGGTGGCCGCGCCCCTGGCGGTGGCGCTCGACGCCCCGCTGCTACTGACTCCTGGTCGTGACCTCGACCCCGATGTGCTGGAAGAGATCAACCGGATCGTCCCGACCGGGACCACCATCCACCTCGTCGGCGGCGCCGATGCCCTCGCTCCGTCGGTGGCCGAGGCACTTTCGGCGGCGGGCTACGCCGTGGCCCGGCATTCCGGCCCCACGCGTTACGACACCGCCATCGCAGTCGCCGATGCCGTCGCAGGACTCCGAGCGATCAGCACGGTGTTGGTGGCCACCGGCCACAATCATCCCGACGCGCTCGGTGCGGGGGTGGCGGCGGCCCAAAACGGCGGCGTGGTGCTGCTGAGTGATCACGAGGATCCTCACCCCGCCACTGATCGCTGGCTGGCCGACAACCCGAGGGTCAGCCTCTACGCCATCGGTGGTCCGGCGGCGAGGGCCCACCCCTCAGCGACACCCATCGTCGGAGACGACCGCTACGGCACCCTCACCGCCCTGGCGAACACATTCTTCGCGCAGCCCACCAGCGTGGGGATCGCCCGCGGGGACCAGCACCAGGACGCGCTGGCCGGCGGCGTCCACCAGGCCCATCGCGGTGGACCGATCCTCGCCACCCGTACCAATACCGCTCCTACGGCCACCCGGGCCTGGATCGGTGCCAACCCCCAGGTCAGCGAGATCTGGATCTACGGAGGCACCGCCGCCATCGCCCCCACCACCGTCCGCCAACTGACCACCGGCTAGGCCGAGGTCAGGCTCTTGCCAGGCGCTCGCGTAGCGCCTCGGCGAGGGCACCGACATGTGGCGGCTGCAGCATCGACAGATGGTCGCCACCGATCTCGACTTCGGCGACGGGGGCCAACCCGTCCCACAGCCCGACGGCGGTGGAGTCGACAGTGTGTACCAGCATCAGGGGTGTCTCGACCGGAAGCGGCGCCGGGTCATAGCGTCGCGCCGCCCGCAAGCCCACCTCGAAGAACCGGTCGTAGTCCTGTTGGGTGCGGGCGGGACGGCGACCGGCCATGGCCAGCTGTCGACTCCGGGCGATACGGCGACCGAGCCCCTGAGCCAACCACGAGACCGTGGCCAGTGGGGCGCGCAAGCCCGTCGCCCGAACCCGATCAGCGATGTCGACGGTGCCGGACAACGGGGCTACCTCGGCGCCGGGCCCCGCATCGATCACCCCGATCAGGGCCACCGGCGCCCCTCGATCAATCCAGCGACGAGCCAGTTCAAAGGCCACCAGGCCACCAACCGAGTGACCAACCACGGCGAGCGGTCCGTACAGGCCGCGGCGCAACAACACCGCCTCGGCGCGTTGGGCCGCGGCTTCGATGGTTCGATCGACCCGGCCTCCTCGATCGATACCGTGCTGCTGCAGGGCAAGAACCGGCTGACCTGGCCCGAGCGCTTGGGCAAGGGCCCGAAACGCCATCGTGGCGCCCCCGGCCCCCGCGATGGCCACGATCGGATCGAGGTGTCCATCTGGATTGAACCAGGCCTCGTCGGGGGCGTTGGCCCGATCCCGAGGTCGGGTCGTTGGGTGGCCGCTCAAGCGCTCGGCGAGTGAGGCGACGGTGGGCGCGTCGATGAGATCACCGACGGTGATCTCCACTCCCAGCCGGTCCTCGATCGCCACCAGCATTTCCTGGATCGAAAGCGAGTCGGCTCCCAGATCAAAGATGTCGTCGTGGCGGGAGATCTCGTCCAGCTCGAGCGAAGTGCAAAGCACCGACGCGAGCACTGGTTCGATTTCTCCCGTCGGCGGCTCGATCGGAACCGCGCGCCAAGGCTCCAACGGAACACCCCGAAGTCGATCTCGATCGACCTTGCCCCGATCGGTCAGCGGTAGCGTCTCGTGGCGCACCAACACCGCGGGTACCAGATGGCGGGGCAGCTGGTCGGTGAGTGCACGCCTCACCGTGGCCGGTGTCGCAGGGTCCTCGGTGGTGGTGGCGACGTGGGCGACCAGGCGCATCGCGCCGCTGGGGGTCGGCTGGGCGAGGACGGTGGCCGCGGCGAGCCCGGGCACGGTACGCAGAACCCGCTCGGGTTCGGCCGGCTCGACGAGGAGTCCCCGGATCTTGACCAGGTCATCGACCCGGCCCCGGTGGTAGAGCTCGCCCCTGGCGTCGCGGGCCAGCAGGTCACCGGTGCGGTAGGCCTTCTGACCGTCGTCGGTGACGAAGAAGCGTTTGGCGGTGAGCTCAGGTTCGCCGAGGTAACCATCGGCCACTCCCCTGCCGACCACCACCAGCTCAAGGGGATCATCAGAGCGGGGGCCGATCGGTTCGAGGCGAATGTCGCGAGCGGGAACGGGCGCACCCAACGGGACTGGGCCCTCGCCCAGCGGCACGGTCGGTCCAACGATGTTGAAGAGAGCGTTGCCGGCCTCGGTCGAGCCGTAGTACGCCTCCACGGTGAGGTCAGGCGCTGCGATCTGGCGCATCAACCCGATGTCGGACCAGTGGAGTCCTTCACCTGCGGTCCGGATGGACCGCAGGCGCTCCATCCGGCGTCCGGCCATGTACGGCTCCAGCGAACGAACCAAGGAGGGAACCATCTTGATGCTCGAGAAGCCGCGGCCGTCGACCCAGTCGATGAACGACTTTGGTCCCTGCCCCGAAACGTCGAACAGGGCGATGGTCTCACCCAGCAAGACCTCATAGATCGAGACCACCCCACCCGCGAACGCAATGAGAGAGTTGGCGGGGCGCACCTCGCGCTCGACGTCGTCCAGCTCAAGCTTCCGTTGAGCGATCCGGGCCTCGATGGTGGCGAACCGGTAGACCACGGCTTTGGGACGACCGGTCGAACCGGAGGTGAACACCACGCAGGCGGGCGCCTTCGGGTCGGGGGTCGGGATGGCGATTTCGCCTCCCAAACCGGGGGAGGCGGAGAACAAGATCGGGCTACAGCCCTCGGGGACCAGTGTGGCGTGTTGGGTTGTGTCAACCAGGGCGATGGTCGAGCCCAAGCGCCCGACCATCTCGTGGGATCGAGCGATCGGTGTGCGGGTCTCGATGGTGGAGAAGCCTCGGCCGGCAAGAAGGACTCCGAGGGCGCCCAGGATCTGATCGAGCATCGAGCCGGCGATCACCGCGATCGGCGGTCCGCCGGCAGGCTCGCGGTCAAGGATCATCGCCGCGATGCTGATGGCCCGCTCGAACACCTCAGATGCGGTCAGCTCTCGGTCTCCGTCGATGATCGAGAGCTGTTCCGGGCGCGACCCGGCCAACGTCGAAAGCCGCATGTACGGCGTTAGGCGTTCGGGCAGCGACGCGGCCGAGAGGTCCACGTCCGCACGCTAGTGCGATGCCGACTCACCTCGACATTGACGCGACGAAGCCCCGGGCGGTGGCCCGGGGCTTCGTTCCGTGCTGAAGAATCCGGAGGCTAGGCCTGCTGGATCTTGATTTCGATGTCGACACCAGCTGGCAGCTCGAGGCGCTGAAGGGAGTCGACGGTCTTGGGCGACGGCTCGATGATGTCGAGCAGGCGCTTGTGGATCCGCATCTCGAAGTGCTCGCGGGAGTCCTTGTCCTTGTGCGGCGAGCGGATGACGGTGAAGCGGTGCTTCTCGGTGGGCAGCGGGATCGGGCCCCGGATGGTGGCCTGGGTACGAAGCACGGTCTCGACGATCTTGCGCGTCGACTGATCGATTACTTCGTGGTCATAGGCCTTGAGCCTGATGCGGATCTTCTGATCGTTGGCCATCGTCGTCCTTAGCTGATGATCTTGGTGACGCGGCCAGCGCCCACGGTACGGCCACCCTCACGGA
>CAZEFG010000122.1:0-7133 GCA_964511355.1 uncultured Iamiaceae bacterium | reverse complement strand
TGCGCTCCCCGGCCTTCATGTACTTCTTTACCTATCCAATGGGCGGACGCGCCGGGCACGGCTATGAGATCGCCTTCCACTTCGACAACGTGGCCTCGGCTTACGGGCACGAATCGCCCGACCGTCGTCGTCTCGCCGATGAGATGACCGACGCGTGGGTGGCGTTCGCCCGCCACGGCAACCCCAGCCATGCCGGAATGGAACCATGGCCGAGCTATGACGTGCCCGAGAGGGCCACCATGATCTTCGCCAAGGGCGGTAGCTACATCGAGCACGACCCGTCGGCGCCGACCCGCGGGTTCTGGGAGCGGATTTTCGCTCGCTGAGGCGTCCCTAGTCCCGACCCGTTCGCGGGAGCCGACCCGCCCGCAGGCCCAGACCAGGCACGCACCCCGCATATATGACGGATTTCTCATATAATCAGATGCTGGGCTCGATAGACTGGCAGTATGTCTGTGAACTCCACCACCGACCCAGCGGCCGATCAGCCACGGAGTCGGCCAGTTTCAGAAGTGAAAGCCGAACTGTTCAAGGCTCTGGCCCACCCGGCTCGAATCCGAGCTTTGGAAGTCCTCCGTGAGGGCGAACGCTCGGTCAGCGAGCTGGTCCCGCTCGTCGACATCGAAGCCTCACATCTGTCCCAACAGCTCGCCGTCCTGAGGCGAGCTGGTTTGGTGACCACCCGCCGTGAGGGCACTTCGGTCATCTACGCCATCGCCGATCCGCAACTAGTTGAGCTGCTGGCCGCAGCCAAGCGACTCCTGATCGGATCACTGAGCCAGTCGGTCCACGTCCTGGCCGACCTCCAAGCTGACCTCAAGTCCGACAGCAACCAGTGAACCGCTCTGCCAAACGGGCTAAGACCCGCCCGCAGAACTCAGACCGCAACGGCCCCAAGCGACAGCGCATCAGCCGCGCCGACACCCGTCACCGCCTGGTGTCCTCAGCCAGCCGCCTGCTCCCCCAGCGCTCCGATTACGCGGGGTTGTCCCAGTCGTGGCGCAAGGACCTGGTGGCTGGTGTAACCGTCGGCGTTGTCGCCCTCCCGCTCGCCTTGGCCTTTGGTATGACCACCGGGCTCGGCGCCAGTGCGGGCCTGGTCACCGCCATCATTGCCGGGTTCGTTGCCGCCGTTTTTGGTGGGTCCCACTTCCAGGTTTCGGGTACGTCGGGCGCCATGGCCGTTGTGCTTGTGCCCGTGGTCGCCCGCCACGGCGCCGAAGCCGTGTTCCTTGTGGGAATCCTCGCCGGGCTGTTGTTGATCGCCGCCACAGTTGCCCGGCTCGGGCGTTACCTCGCCTATGTCCCCTGGCCCGTCGTCGAGGGCTTCACTCTCGGGGTCGGGGTCATCATCTTCTTGCAGCAGGTGCCCGCCGCTCTCGGGGTGGACGCTCCCGAAGGAGAGAACGCCGCCGCCGTGGCCGCCGAGGCCACAGTCATTGCCCTGAACGACGGTCAACTCGCTGCCATTGCCCTCGCCTTGATGGTCGTGGCAATCATGGTGATCCTGCCTCGCATCCACCAGGCGCTCCCCGCCGCACTGATCGCCGTCGTCGCCACCACGATCGCCGCCGAACTTCTGCCCCTCGACGCGACCACAGTCGGCGCCATCCCCGAGTCGTTGGGGACTCCTTCGCTTCCCTTGGTGTCGCTGTCGCTGGTCAGTTCGCTGATCCCCGCCGCCATCGCCGTCGCCCTCCTCGCCGCGCTCGAAAGTCTGCTGTCGGCCCGGGTTGCCGACGGCATGGCAGGCGAGTCTCGCCACGACCCCGACCGGGAACTGTTCGGGCAGGGGCTGGCGAACCTGGCCGCCGGCATGTGGGGCGGTCTCCCCGCCACCGGCGCCATCGCCCGCACGGCGGTCAACGTCCGAGCTGGAGCGCGAACCCGGGTCGCTGCCGTGGTCCACTCGGCTTTCCTGCTCGCGGTGATGCTCGTCGGGGCGAGCCTCGTCGCCCGAATCCCGCTCGCCGCTCTCGCCGGTGTCCTCATGGTCACCGCCGTGCGGATGATCGATCTCAACAACATCCGCGCCGTTGTTTCTGCCACCCGTTCCGACGGCCTGGTTCTCATCGCCACCGCCGCCGCCACCGTGGCCTTCGACCTGATCGTCGCGGTCGAAATCGGCATCGCCGTCGCCGCCCTCCTCGCCCTTCGTCACCTGGCCCGGGCGTCGACCATCACCGTCGAAACGATTGACGCCGACCTCGACCCTGCTGTCGATGACGAGTCGATCGGCAAGGCAGTCGCCCACCTCGACGACCACATCGTGGTGTTCCGTCTCGATGGCGCTCTGTTCTTTGGCGCGGCCCAACGATTCCTGCATGAGATCACGGCTGTATCGGATGTGCGAGTAGTGGTGCTTCGTCTCCCTCGACTTCAGATGCTCGACGCCACCGGCGCCCAAGCCCTGGGAGAGATCGTCACCGACCTCAACAGCCGCGGCATCACGGTGCTGCTCAAGGGGATTCGACCTGAACATCGGCGCACGCTCACCGCGGTGGGAGTGCTCGACGGAATGGTCGGACCCGACCAGCTCTTCGACGAGCTCGGAGATGCCCTGGTCGTCGCTCGCCGCCTGGTCCAGCACGACCTACGACACGCTGAGCCACACGAAAACCAATTGCCCGATCACGCTGGCGAAGGGGCCGACAGGAACGACCTCGGCGCTATCTCCCCCGACAAACTCGACCAGCCCGTGGCCTGATCCGCCGCGACCGTCGGTGGGGATGGGTAACATCCCGACTAGAGCCAAAAGGCCTATCCCGGGGGAGGAGCCGCGTGGCAGCGATCGAGCTCGACGACGTTTGGAAGGTCTACGACGACGGTACCGAAGCGGTCCGGTCACTCGACTTGTCCATCGCCGACGGCGAGTTCATCGTGCTGGTCGGTCCGTCGGGTTGTGGCAAGACCACCGCGTTGCGCATGGTCGCCGGGCTCGAGACCATCACCAAGGGCGAGGTCCGCATCGGAGGCCGGGTCGTCAACGACGTGCCGCCCAAAGAACGCGACATCGCCATGGTCTTCCAGAACTACGCGCTGTACCCGCACATGAGCGTGTTCGACAACATGGCCTTCGGCCTCAAACTTCAGAAGGTTCCCCGCTCCGAGATCGAAGAGCGGGTGCGCGAAGCCGCCACCATCCTCGACATGGAAGACCTCCTGAACCGCAAGCCCGCTGCTCTTTCGGGCGGGCAGCGCCAGCGGGTGGCGATGGGACGGGCCATCGTCCGTCACCCCCAGGCGTTCCTAATGGACGAGCCCCTCTCGAACCTCGACGCCAAGCTGCGGGTGCAGATGCGCTCTGAGATCTCGCGGCTCCAGGACGACCTCGGCGTCACCACCATCTACGTGACCCACGACCAAGTCGAGGCCATGACGATGGGCGACCGCGTGGCTGTGCTCCGCAAGGGCGAACTGCAACAGATCGACTCACCCGAGGTCCTCTACTCTCGCCCCACCAACCTTTTCGTCGCGGGTTTCATCGGCTCGCCCGCCATGAACCTTTTCGAAGGTTCCGTCGAACCCGATACCGCCGACGGCGCCTGGGTTCGCTTCGGGTCGTACCGTCTGCCGATTCCTCCCGATGTCCTCTCCGAACGGCCCGCTCTGGCCAACTACCGGGGCCGGCCGATCGTGGTGGGAATTCGGCCCGAGGACTTCGAAGATGCCGCGTTGGTGACCGACGCGTCGGCCGAGGCCCGCATCCGCGTCGAGGTCGCGTTGCGCGAAGCACTCGGCTCCGACGTAGTCGTCCACTTCACCCTCGACGCGCCGCCGGCCATCACCGACGACACACGCGAACTCGCGTCCGAGGTCAGCAGCGACGAGGTCGAAAAGGTCGAGCGCCAGAGTGCGGCCGGTACCTCCAACGGGGTCGCCCGACTCAGCCCTCGCACCGCTGTCCGCCAAGGCGACCCCATCGAAATGGTCGTCGACACCCACCGTCTCCACTACTTCGACCTCGACACGGGCCAGGCCATCTACGGCTAGGGACCTGTCCCAACCCTGACCAACAGCACCACCCTCAACAACGGGCGGCCCGCAGCCAGCGCACCGCCCCCGAACGGCAAGTCCCCCTGATAGCCAACAAGAGGAGAGCACTATGCGACTACGACGACTATTGGTCCCACTGGTGGTGTTGACACTGCTAGCGGGTGCCTGCGGAGACGATGACGGCGGCGATTCCGGCAACGGAGACGGCGGCACCAGCGCCGGCGATGCCAGCATCGACCTCGTCGCCGACACGGGCACGGTGAACCTTTTGGCCGCTGTCGAACCTGAAGAGGGCGACGCCGTTCAGGCCATCTTCGACGACCTCATCAACGGCGACACCGAGTACACCGCCGAGATCGAAGCTTCGGGCGACTTCGAATCGCAGTTCCAGATCCGCGCCCAGGGCGGCTCCCTCGACCTGGCCGCGGTGCCCCAGCCCGGCGCCATTGCCGCCTTGGCCGACGCCGGCGACATCGTCGCTCTCGAAGACCTCGGCTTCGACGTCGACGCGATGAAGGAAGACCTCGGTGAGTCGTTCGTCGCCCTCGGCGAACACAATGGCAAGCACTACGGCATCCCCACCAACGTCAACCTCAAGAGCATGGTTTGGTACCCCAAGGCCGCCTTCGACGAGGCCGGCTATGAGGTCCCCGATACCTGGGACGATCTGATCGCTCTCAGCGACCAGATCGTGGCCGACGGATCCACCCCGTGGTGCATCGGCTTCGAGAGCGAAGGCGCCACCGGCTGGCCCGCCACCGACTGGATGGAAGACATCATGCTCCGCACCGCGGGGCCCGAGGTCTACGACCAGTGGGTCAACCACGAGATCCCCTTCAACGACCCGGCCGTGCGCAATGCCGCCGAGGTCTTCGGTGAGATCCTCTTCACCGACGGCTACGTCTTGGGTGGTGCCGCCGACACCGCCAACATCGCCTTCGGCGATGCGCCCGGGCCCATGTTCCAGGATCCGCCCGGCTGCTTCCTGCACCGTCAGGCCAGCTTCATCAACTCGTTCTTCCCGCCCGGCGCTGAGGCTGGCGTGGACTACGACTGGTTCCCGCTGCCTGCCATCGACCAGGAAGGCATCCTCTACGGCGGTGAGCTCACCGTCATCGGAAAGGCCGGGGCCCGGGCCGAGGTGATCGACTTCATCGAGCGTTTCATGGGCGTCGACGTCCAGTGCGCCATGGGTGGCGTCGAGGCCTCATCCCGCATCTCGCCGCATGTCGAGGTCGGCGCCGACTGCTACGCCAACGACATCCTGGCCGGCGCATCCGAGGTCCTCACCGAGGCCCTGGCCGAAGACACCGGACGCTTCGACGCATCCGACCTCATGCCATCTGAGGTGGGCTCCGGAAGTTTCTGGGTCGGGATGATCGACTACGTCAGAGGCGGGCCCGACTCGCTCGACGGCATCCTCGACGACATCGAAGCCAGCTGGCCGAGCTGAGCCCGGTCACCTAGCTGGATCGAATAACCCATGACCTTGGCTGCGCCCGATATGGAAACCACGGACCCTCCGGGGCCCGAACAGCCCATGTCGGGCGCAGCCAAGCCATTGCCGTTCGCGCTGAAGGTGGCGGCGGCGATCGCCGCGCCCGTCGCGGCGTTCTTGGCCTTCTCCTGGTCGTTCGGTTTCCTGCGCGATTCCAACGCCAACCGCATGCTGATCGCGCTGGTGGCCATCGCCGTCGGGGTGGTCGGCGTCTTCTCGGTGTTCTGGATGATGGACCGCGCCGTCAACTGGCTGCCTGCCCGTTGGCGTGAAGGGGTGCGGCCCTATGTATTCATCGGCCCTGCCCTGGTCATCCTCGCCGTCTTTTTGATCTATCCCCTACTCAACACCACCCTGTTGAGCTTCCGAGATGCCCGGGGCAACGGCTGGTCCGGGCTCGAGAACTACCGGTTCGTCTTCACCGACAAGTCGATGTTGCGCTCCATTCGCAACTCTGCTTTGTGGATCGTGCTGGTACCCGCAGTGGCCGTTTCGATTGGCCTGGTGTTCGCCACCCTGGCCGACCGGCTCCGCCGGGGCGAAGCCATTGCCAAGTCGCTCATCTTCTTGCCCATGGCCATCTCGTTCGTGGGTGCGGCGGTCACCTTCCGTCTCATCTACGCCTACCGACCCCAAGGGTTCGGCACCAACATCGGGCTGCTCAACGGGATCATGGATGCCTTCGGCCGCGATCCGGTGGCCTGGCTCACCATCCAACCCTGGAACAACCTCATGCTGATGGCGATCATGGTCTGGATGCAGACCGGATTCGCCATGGTGGTGCTGTCGGCATCGATCAAGGCCATACCCGACGAGATCATCGAGGCCGCCCGCATCGACGGGGCATCGGAACTCCAGGTGTTCACCAAGATCGTGATCCCCAGCATCGTGCCCACCATCGTGGTGGTCACCACCTACATGGTGGTCAACGCCCTCAAGGTCTTCGACATCGTCTTCGTCATCGGCAGCGCCCAGAACAACGGCACCGAGGTCATTGCCGAACGAATGATCTACTGGTTCTTCACGGGCCGCCACGACGGACGGGCCGCGGCCATTGCGGTGGTGCTGTTCGTGGCCATCATCCCGGTGATGGTGTGGAACGTGCGCAAGTTCCGTGAGCAGGAGGCCATGCGATGACCCTCGCCGCCCCCGTCGCCATCGACTCCGACCAGCTCGAACCCGCAGCCCCGCCACGCCGCACGGGTCGACAGCCCAAGGCACTCGGCGAGAAGCGAGGCGGATGGTTCGTCCGCATCACCATCACCGTCATCGTCATCATCTGGCTGATCCCGGTCATGGGGGTGCTGGTCACCTCGTTCCGACCGGAGTCGCTGGTCAACACCACTGGTTGGTGGACGGTGCTGTCGAACCCCTTCGACCCCGCTCAGTGGACCCTCGACAACTACCGGCAGGCCCTCGACACGGGCGGGTTCGCCAACGCCTTCCTCAACAGCATCGCGGTGTCGGTGCCGGCCACCATCATCCCGGTAACCATCGCCGCTTTCGCTGCCTACGCCTTTTCGTGGATGGAGTTCCGCGGCCGACACTTCTTCTTCGTGGTCGTCGTCGGGCTCATGGTGGTGCCGCTGCAGATGGCGCTCATCCCCATCCTTCGCCTCTACACCGGCGGGGCCGAGCT
>CAZEFG010000121.1:3469-7370 GCA_964511355.1 uncultured Iamiaceae bacterium | reverse complement strand
TGGCGCTTGGCGACCTCGCCCACCAGGACCTCGCCGCCCTTGGAGAAGGCGACGACCGAGGGCGTGGTGCGGCTGCCCTCTGAGTTGGGGATGACGACTGGGTCACCAGCTTCGAGGACGCTGACGACCGAGTTGGTGGTACCGAGGTCGATACCGACTGCCTTGGGCATGAGGCTTCTTCTCCTATTGGACGAGTTCTTTAGGAAACGCGGGGGGACGAATCCGGTTCGGGGGGAACGTTGACAACAAGGCTAGCAACTTTGCCGGCCTTGTCAACAGCGGTGAACTAGTTGGGTCAGAAAACTTGAGTCTTACTGTATCAAGCACTGGTGGACATCGGTGTCCTAGATTCGAACCATGACCTACACCTTGGTTTTGCTCCGTCATGGCCAGAGCGACTGGAACGCCAAGAACCTCTTCACCGGCTGGTACGACGTCGACCTCACCGAGAAGGGCGAAGCGGAGGCGAAGGCTTCGGGTCCGGCCATGGCCGAGGCCGGGGTGATGCCCGACATCGTCCACACCTCGCTGCAAAAGCGGGCCATCCGCACCGCCAACTTCGCCCTTGATGCCATCGACCGGGCGTGGATACCGGTGCGACGCAGCTGGCGACTCAACGAACGCCACTACGGCGACCTAACCGGCAAGGACAAGAAGCAGACGGTCGAGGAGTTCGGGGCCGAACAGGTGCACATCTGGCGCCGCAGCTACGACGTGCCGCCACCACCGCTGGCCCCGTCGAACCCCTACCAGCCCAACCACGATCCTCGCTACACCCGTCTGGCCCCCGACGTGCTGCCCGCCAGCGAATGTCTGAAGGATGTCGTCGACCGCATGTTGCCCTGGTGGTACGACGCGATCGTCCCGGACCTCCGCGCCGAACGCACCGTGCTGGTCGCGGCGCACGGCAACAGCCTCCGTGCCCTGGTGAAGCACCTAGATGGCATCAGCGACGACGCCATTGCCGAGCTCAACATCCCCACCGGAATCCCAGTGCTGTACACCTTTGACCCCGAAATGGCCCCCAACCAGGTGGCCCGCTTCGAGGACCGTTACCTGGGCGACGTCGAGGCCGCCATCGCCGCCGCCGAAGCCGTCGCCAAGCAGACCGGCTGACCGGCTGACCGGCTCACCGGGCGCTAACGGGGGCGGATGTCGCGGAGGGTGACGGTGATTTCGGCGTCGGCCTCGTTGTAGGTAAAGGTGTGCTCGGGAGCGGCGAGAAGGTCGGCGAGCCAAAGCTGTTCGTTGATCCGGAGCCTGATGTTGCGCTCCTCGACACCACAGGCGATCCCGTCGCCGGTCCCGGTGACCTCAAAGCTGAGCCCCACCGAGTCGCCCCAACCGATGGGGCGACCTCCGTCGCTGCGGACGGTCCTGGTGTAGTTCTGGGTCGGCAGCAGCGGCGGTCGACACCGAGGCCCGCTGCCCGGCGCCACGACCGTGCCTATCGACACCGAGCCCACCGACATCGACAGGGACCCGGGGTAGATCCCGTCGGCGAGGCGGTCGATGGTGATTTCGACGGTGAACTCGGCGATCGGGACCTTCGACAGCACGGCGTATCCCCATCCCGGGTAGGGCACCCGCTCGCCGTCGACCACCATTCGTTCGTCGCGTTCGTTCCCGTCGGCGTCAACCGCCAGCATCGACAACGAGTAGGTGCCGCCATAGCAGAGCTCGTCCCAACGGAACGTGTGCGAGCTACGGAGTTCGTCGACGGTGTAGGCCTCGGGCTCGACGCAGGGCTCCTCGAAGTTGTTGAGCGGCTGGACCTCGACTCGCACCGGACGGTCGAAGTCGAGCCGCGCGATCAGTCCGGGCCGCGCCGTGGGATTGGCCCGATACTCCCGCAGGTACGAGGCGTTGGTGTCGATCTGGGGCGTGTCGGGCCGCTCACGCCCGGCGCCGGCAAATGCTCCTTGGCGGTTGATCGTCCAACGGTCGCCCGACCCGGTGGGGGCACCGCCGGGGCCGGCGTAGCGCTCCACCAGGATCCGCAGGTTCCCAGCAAAGGTCTCCTCCGGTGTCTCACACGATCCGAACAGCCCTCCCGAGCAGTGCGGACGCCCGGGTCCATAACCCGGGATGGGAACGTCGTACTGGGCGATTCCCGGTTCTGGGCACGAGAACAGGGCGAAGAAGTCGAGGCACCGGGTGCGCGTCGGGACCTCGATGAGCTGGGTCCGACCTGACGGGCCCTCGACCTCGATGACCGTCACTGCCGGTACCTCGTGGGCGTTGCTGTCGACCATCGTGACCGGTTCGTCGAGCATGAAGGCGCGCCCGGCGGCGGCCGCCTCACTTGGGAACTGCCCGGCACCGAAGTACCCCGGCCAGTTCGCCGGCCGCACCTTCACGCTGCGGGCACCGAGATCGATGTCGGCGTGGCCACCGCCTACCGAGATCCTGACCCGGAGATGACGGGGGCCCCGCACCGTGAGGGAGTCCCGGTAGGTGACCCGTGGCAGATCGAACGAGCGGGCTGCGGGCGTCGCCGCCCATCCGCACAACAGGTAGGTCACACCCTCGTCCGCGGTCAGCTCCGCCAACGCGGCCCGACTGTACCGAGTGTCATAAACCGGGTCGCCTGGTGCCCTCGCCATCACCGCCGTCCCGAAACGCCCGAGCGAGGTGTCGCTGGAGTAGAGGCCGCCGAGAAGGAGGGGCTCGATGTCGGTGCAGGTCTGGGTCGAGGCCCGGGCACCCGTCTTGGGGATGGAGGCGAGGTAGGCCATCTCCTCGGTCGGGTCATAGGGGACGGTGACGAAACCGGTGCGGTCCGTGTCCCGCCGGAAGTTGACCTGCATCGGGGGCCGGCCAAGCTGGGCTTCGGCGCTTTCGATGGTGGCGTAGAGCCGCACCGAAGCCGTGCTGCCGAAGTCGTCGACCCCGTCGATCTCGATGGTGAAGTGGGCCTCAGACGGCATGTCGTCGGGCAGCGGTAGCTCGGGACAGTTGTGCACGCCGTTGTGCGGATCGGCCAGGACATGACCGTCGCCGAGACGTCGCTCGATCCACAGGTCCATCTCAGTGTCCGAGCTGCGGTAGGTCACCTCCTGCACCGAATCGGGCTGGCGGGACAGCCAGTAGCGGATGGTGAAGTCGGCCGGATTGTTGCTGGCGAACAGAGGTCGGTAGATCCCATCGGCGCTGGTACCGAGGTCGGGGCAACGAAGCTCGAGCGGAACACCGATCGATGTGTAGAACTGGCGCATGATGGCGAGTGGATCGGGCGGGCTGCCGTCGCCGCCGCCGAGCAGCACGATGGTGCCCCCCACCCCTTCGGGACAGGCGCCGTCGATTTCC
Source organism: uncultured Iamiaceae bacterium (assembly GCA_964511355.1). Lineage (GTDB taxonomy): Bacteria > Actinomycetota > Acidimicrobiia > Acidimicrobiales > SKKL01 > SKKL01. The sequence continues at coordinate 4,061 of CAZEFG010000121.1, read as the reverse complement.
TCGGTGGTGCCCCCCTCTTCGGTGATGAGGGCACACGGGTCACGGAATGGTGGCTCGCCGAGGATGGGCTCCTCGGCCGGCGAATCGTCGGATGTTTCGGAAACGGCCGGCTCGCCGAAGATGTCCTCTGCGGTGAACTCGTCGACCCATTCGCCGACGATGATCGGCGCTTCGGGGTCCGGTTCACCGACACCCTCCTCGTCGAGACCCCCGGGCATGGTGGGCGGCCGGTAGATCTCCCCCGGCTCTGCATCGGTGCTGGTCGAGCCGTCGGTGCCAGGCGCGTCGCCGTGGGACTCTGCCGATGGATCGGAGCGCTGACCCACGAACCGGAAGCCCCCGGCGGGGTTGGTCTCGACCAGGTGGGCAGGAAGGTGCCAGGGCGAAGCATCGGGCAGCTGGGCCTGACCGGGGCCGTCCGGGTCGGTGTCGGGAGTAGCCGGCGTGGCGGCCGCAATCTCCACGGTGTCCACCGACGCCTCCGCCGTCGAGGCTTCATCGCGCAAGACCCCGCCAAGGAGCAGCCCTCCGACGAACAGCGCCACCGCCGCTACCGCCCCGATGAGATAGATCGTGATCTTGTTCATGGTGA